>CALLBE010000001.1 GCA_938001985.1 uncultured Verrucomicrobiales bacterium
CGCCCATCTAGACGCCTTACTCCCCTCTGAAAAAACCGCTCCAGAAACCATTCACAAGGCAATGCGCTATAGTATTTTCGCAGGAGGAAAACGCCTCCGACCTGTGTTGTGCCTGGCAGCTTGCGAAGCCTGTGGCGGAGACCCTAAAAATGCATTAACACCGGCTTGCGCTTCTGAGATGTTACACACCTACTCACTCATTCACGACGACCTCCCTTGCATGGACGATGATGATTACAGAAGAGGCCGTCTTACCAATCACAAGATCTTTGGCGATGGGGTCGCTGTCTTAGCGGGTGACGCTCTACTCAATGAAAGTTTTTTAGCTCTAGCCTCCTACGAGCCCTTAGAAACTCGATTCTCTCCTCTTGATTTCATTAAATCCCTTTCATCAGCTGGTGGCAGTAAAAACCTCATTGGCGGTCAAATCATGGATATTGAAGCTGAAGGGAAAAGCAATGAGATCACTTATAAAGCTTTAGTAAAAATACATGAAGGAAAAACAGGAGCCCTCCTAACTTCCGCTATCGAAATGGGCGGAATGGCTGCGAACGCCACCGCTTCACAACAAGACAGCCTCAGGCGTTTTGGCTCGAATATTGGCTTAGCTTTTCAAGTAATTGACGATATCTTAGACGTAACTCAAGATTCAGCCTCCCTTGGAAAAACCGCAGGAAAAGACCTCTTAATGGAGAAAGCAACCTACCCAGCACTGCTAGGTTTAGAAAAGGCTAAAGAGATCGCTGAAGAATTAACAAGCAACGCCATCAACGCCGCTCAAGAGCTTCCAGAGCCATCAGTATTGTTAGTTCTGGCCGACTATCTTTTGAAACGCAAAAAATAAGAATAAAACATTTCGTAACTTTTTTTTGATTACAAGCTTGCCATTCTTTTCCTAATATTGATTATTCTACTCAGTAGTTTAAATACTAACTTCCACCAACAATATGAATAAAACTGAATTAATAGAAGCAGTACAAAGCAATCTTGAAGAAGGTTCAACTAAGAAGCAAGCTGAGCAAGCGGTTTCAGCTGTACTAAATTCAATCTCCCAAGGCATTGTTAAGGACGGCAAAGTTCAAGTCATTGGTTTTGGTACATTTGATGTAAAACAGCGTGCTGCAAGAATGGGACGCAACCCTAAGACAGGTGAAGAAATGCAAATCAAGGCTTCTAAGTCTGTTGGTTTTAAAGCTTCTACAAACCTAAAAGCTTCTCTCTAAGCCTTAAAAACTTATTTTAACTTTTTAAAGCCCGCATATTTTTGCGGGCATTTTATTTACCCCCATTTACGCTAGCCTCAACCTCATGATTCGTTATTTAGGAAAAAACGCCCTCGCCTTTGTAAGCTACTTAGGTCAGCTCGTTAATTTACTAGGATCAATTTTTGAGTCTATTGCCGCCTCCCCTATTCGCGTTAAGCAATTTTTAGTTCAATTAGCGGAAATTGGCTTCCGATCGCAATCGATGGTGATCGTCACTGGAGCATTCACAGGCGCAGTTCTCTCAGCACAGTCCCTTTACCAACTCTCTGTCATCAATTTTAATGGCTCCTCTCTAGACACAGGAAGCGGTGGTCTCGTCGCTGTCAGTATGTTTAGGGAGTTAGGTCCAACAGTCACAGCCTTGATGCTAGCGGGACGAGTTGGCGCTTCCATGGCAGCTGAAATCGGAACCATGAAAGTATCCGAGCAACTGGATGCCCTGCGCTCCATGAATGTTCACCCCATCGACTACTTAGTGACGCCTCGGGTCTTGGCCATGTTGATTGCCATGCCTATTTTAATTGCGGAATCAACGGCCTTTGCCATCTTATCGTCTTATCTCGTCAGCACTGAATTATTTGATATTCATGGCTCCTATTGGGTTCATCAAATGAAAACCTATGCCGGATTAGGCGACATCAGCTTCTCGCTTATTAAAGGTTTCTTTTTTGGACTCTTAATCGTGCTTATCTCCTGCCATCAAGGTCTCAATGCAAAAAATGGAGCGGTTGGCGTGGGTAAAGGCGCGACTCAGGCCATGGTTTTTTCTTCACTTGCTATTTTAGTAGCTAACTTCTTTTTAACCTTAGTTCTCAACTACGCCTTCCCCGCTGGTTTCGTAGCAAAATAAACAAATCACCTTCAATTTCTCGCTATCTCTTACAATGAAGCTCCTATTCTTTTTACTATGTTCATGCCTCATCTCTTGTGGCGAAGATCATAAAAACACTAAAACCACACTGACTAAAACAGCAGAACCTGAAACTTCCGCTCCCGTTGAAAAGGTTATTAAATCAGAGAAAGAGTGGCGAGAGCTACTATCGCCTGAAGTTTATCGAATTGCTCGTGAATCTGGCACGGAGAGAGCCTTTGGCCCGAATTACAAAGCCTTCAAAGAGAAAGAAAAAGCGACAGGTAAAACAGGGGTTTGGGAGTGTGCTTGTTGCGACCATAAATTATTCAAAGCGGAAACCAGTTTTGACTCAGGATCAGGTTGGCCCTCTTTTTATAGCGTCTACAGTAAGAACTCAGTCATTGAAAAAACCGACAACAAATATGGTTGGTCGAGAACTGAAGTCATCTGCGCTAAGTGCGATGCCCATTTAGGTCATGTATTCAAAGGCGAGCGATTTAACAATCCCACTGATTTACGTTACTGCATTAACGCTGCCGTCTTAAAACACAGCTCTGAATCCTCTTCTAAGGAGTCTAAATAGCATTGATTCATGGTTATTGACATCGTCTCCTTGTTTCCTCAAATAGCGTTAGCGCCACTTTCTGACAGCATCATCAAGCGTGCTCAGGATAAAGGGTTGGTCGAAATCCGAGCGCATCAATTAAGAGACTGGGCGACTGGCAAACATAAAAAAACAGACGACTATCTCTGTGGTGGCGGTCAAGGAATGCTGCTCAAGCCTGAACCTATTTTTGCCGCTGTAGATACGCTTAAAGGGGTTGCTGAAAAAGAAGGGCGTCATGAGCCCAAAGTCATTCTAATGACACCACAAGGCAAGCCTCTCAAGCAGGCCATGGCTCAATCCATGACAACCCATGAGAGCTTAATTATATTATGCGGTCACTACGAAGGAGTTGATCATCGAGTGATTGAACACTTAGTAGATTTTGAAATTTCATTGGGTGACTTCATCCTCACCAATGGAGCCATTGCCGCGGCCGTTTTGACCGATGCCATCGTGCGATTGCTTCCGGATGCGCTAGGTGACTCGCGCTCATCAGAAGAAGAGTCCTTCAGCACCCCTTCACTACTCGAAGCGCCTGCCTACACCAAGCCCATTGACTTTAATGGCTTAAAAGTTCCTGAAGTCCTATCTTCGGGTCATCATGGCAAAATCACAGAGTGGAAAAAACAAGCCGCTCTAGAAAGAACACGAGCAAACCGCCCTGATTTACTTCAATCAGAAGGGTAAGTGGAAGCTAAGTAAGTAATAAATAAGGAAAGGTCCTCTAATTGAAAGCCTCCTTACTGTACCTTTTTGCTCTTCGTGGATATTAGGGTATCTAAGATACGTTCTTAACCACGACCCAAATCAGGATAGCGACCACGAGACAAGCTAGCTTCGCCCCAACGTTATTGCGCCAGGAGTTAATCCAATTGCTTATCCCCTTCCCCCAAGAGGATGGTTTTGATTTTTTTTCTGAATTCATCTTCACTTAAATTTTGAATCAATTCGCCGTTGGCACAGAGAGAAATACTTCCCGTCTCTTCACTTGTGATAATACAAATCGCATCATACTCTTCCATGAGACCGATACCAGCTCGGTGGCGCAGACCTAGGCTTCTATCTTTTAAATAATCACTGGAAACTGGAAAAATACAACCAGCCGCAACCACCCTATTCGCGCGAATAACGATTCCGCCATCATGCAAAGGGCTTTTAGGGAAAAAGATACTTTGGCAAAGATCCTCTGAGAACTTGGCGTCTAATTCAGTGCCGGTTTCTATCACATCTTTGAGCTGAATTTTATTTTCAATCGACAGCAATGCCCCCGTTCTTTTTTTTGATAAAGAAATGACGGTCCTCTCGAGCTCCTCAACAAAATCAAACTCTGTATTCTCATAAAGCTTCAACGAGCGTAAAACACCACGACTTCCCAATCGAGCCAAGGCACTCCTCAACTCGGGTTGGAAAATAATAATCAAAGCAAAAGAAAGTAAGGCTAGTAAACTCTCCAAGAGGAACTTAATCACCTCCAGACGAAAGAAGTGAGCTAAGAAAGCCACAATTAAAAACAGGAAAGCCAGGCCCACTAAAATCCTAGCCGCTCGCGTCGCACGAAAGGAGCGGTAGATATAATAGGTCGCTACCCAAAGCATTAAAATTTCAAAGATACCTTCTAACTCCATATTCCTTACCTAGACTATTTGTTTAAAACATAAAAAAACTGGACTCTGATTTTTCTGAGTCCAGCTTGCATTCTCTCATTTCAATTCCCTGAAAAAATTAATTACAGGTCAAATAAGAAGCGAGTTGGGTTCTCCAGTGTATTCTTAATCGAAAGAAGGAAGGTGACGGCTTCTTTACCATCAACGAGGCGGTGATCATAGCTTAATGCTAAATACATCATCGGTCTGATCTCTACTTTTCCATCAATAGCGACTGGACGCTGCTGGATGGTATGCATCCCTAAAATACCTGATTGTGGTGGGCTCAAAATAGGCGTCGAGAGCAACGAACCGTAAACACCTCCATTGGAGATTGTAAACACGCCACCCTGCATGTCTTGAACCGTCAACTTACCTGATTTTGCCTTATTAGCATAACCAATGATGTCTTGCTCAATCTCAGCAAAGCCTTTTTCATCACAATCTCTGACAACAGGCACCACTAATCCTTTTTCTGTTCCTACTGCAACGCCGATATCATAGAAATGGTTTTCAATAATTTCGTTACCGTCAATGCGACCATTGATCTGAGGAACTTCCTTCAAAGCCTTAGCCACGGCCTTAACAAAGAAGGACATAAATCCTAGTTTCACGCCATATTTCTCAACAAAGTCAGGTTGAAGCTCTTTACGAAGCTTCATCACTGCAGTCATATCAACTTCATTGAAGGTTGATAAAATAGCTGCTGTTTTTTGTGCGTTCACCAAGTGCTCAGCAATACGGCGACGCAACATTGACATCTTCTTGCGAGTGGTGCGCTTAGGCGCTTCCGCAAGAGGAGCAGGAGCTGCCGTTGATTCAACTGCGGGAACTGGCGCCGCCGCTGGTGTGGAGGCCGCTGGGCTGTTTTGTGATTGCTCAACATCTGTTTTCACAATTCTACCGCCAGGACCTGATCCCTTCACTTGAGCCAAATCAACACCACTAGCGGCTGCAATTTTACGAGCTAAAGGCGTCACCTTAATTTTGTTACCGCATGAAGCACTATACTCAACTTCAGTCGTATCAGAATCTTCCGACACCTCTGAGCTTGTCGGTTCTGGAGCTGCAGGCGATGCCGCAGGAGCTGCGTTCGCACCTTCAACAGATGTGTCAATTTTCCCAATGACAGCACCAATCTCTTTTTCTTCGCCTTCCGCAACTAATATCTCTAAAGCGCCCGAAGCCTCAGCTTCGATCTCGTGAGCCACTTTATCTGTTTCGAGAGTAACGATTACCTCGCCCTTGGTGACATACTCACCTGATTGTTTATGCCATTCCCCTATATTAGCGGAAGTGATAGAGTCTCCTGCAGGTGGTATAATGATATCTAAAGCCATGATGATATTGAGTTTTTATTAATTAAATGGTAAATGCTTGGTTTATAAGGTCCGCTTGTGCTTTTTTGTGCATTGCTTTCGATCCTTCAGATGGAGAAGCTGCCGCTTCCCTTCCTGCATACTTAAAGCGTCGATCAACAGCGTCTTCTAATTCGTGACAGATATGTAACCATGAACCCATGTTTTTAGGCTCTTCCTGGCACCAAACAAAAGTTTCAAGGTTTGAATAATCAGATAATAGATCTTTAGCCATTTCATGGTGGAACGGGTACAACTGCTCGACACGTATTAACGCAGTATCGGTGATATTCTGCGCTTTTCTGTGCTCAGCCAAATCATAATAAACCTTACCTGAGCAGAACACCACACGCTTAACATTCGCTTCATTCAACTCGCCACTCTTAAGTGCGGGATCCTGAAGCAGCTCTTGGAAGCTCGTTCCCTCCGTCATGTCATTGAATGAAGAAACCGCTTCTGCTTTCGTAAGTAAGCTCTTAGGCGTCATTAGGATTAAAGGCTTACGGAAGCCTCTTCTCATCTGACGGCGCAAGCCATGGAAGTACTGTGCAGGCGTGGTGAAGTTACCCACAATCATATTATTCTCAGCACAAAGCTGTAAATAACGCTCAAGTCTAGCACTTGAGTGCTCAGGCCCCATACCTTCGTACCCGTGTGGCAATAACATTACCAGCGAACTCGGCGTTTGCCATTTTGATTCTGCTGAAGATAAAAACTGATCAATAATCACCTGCGCACCGTTTGAGAAATCACCAAACTGAGCTTCCCACATGATCAACATGTTCGGACAACCTAAAGAATAACCATAATCAAACCCTAAAACAGCAGCTTCTGATAACAATGAGTTGTAAACACAGAACTTAGCTTGGTCATCAGACAAGTGACGTAATGGGAAATGACGGTCACGGTTATTGTAATCATAAAATACCGCGTGACGTTGGGAGAATGTACCACGTCTACAATCCTGACCGGACAGACGAACTGGAGTTCCCTCCATTAACAAAGTACCCCAAGCCAGTGACTCAGCCATCGCCCAGTCAATATTTTCGCCCGCTTCAAATGAAGTGCGCCGGCGTGAAAGAACTCGTTTCTCTAAAGTTGGGTTGGGTTTGAACCCCTCTGGAGTCGTCACCAAAGCTTCTCCTACTTTTTTCAAATCAGCAATAGAAGAGCCCGTTGGAACTGGATCATGAGAATACGCTGGTTGAGCTTCTGCAGTAGAGCCAGAATAAGCATCCTTGTTTCCCGTTTCTTGATCCGAAAGCATCTGCTGATACTCCGCTTCAAAACCGTCCCAGATTTCGTCACGAATAGCCTCAGCTTCCTCTAACTTAACTAAACCAGTTTCTGCCAATTCATTAACATAAAGCTGTGAAGCTGGCTTTCTTGAAGAAATTTTCTTAGCGATATGAGGCTGAGTGAATGCAGCCAAATCGTTCTCGTTATGCCCTTGACGACGATAACAATACATATCAATGACGATATCACCTCCAAATTTTTGACGATATTCAAGTGCGAACTCAGCCGCCCAAATAAGCTCTTCTGGACGCTCTCCATTCACATGAATGATAGGCGCCTCAATCATTTTAGCCACGTCAGTTGCGTACATGGAAGAACGCGCATCCTCAGGCATCGTCGTGAATCCAATCTGATTATTAATAATCAGGTGAATAGTTCCTCCCGTACGATAGCCTGGTAATTGTGACAAGTTCAACAACTCTGCCACTGACCCCTGACCCGCAAAAGCAGCATCACCATGGATTAAGATTGGTAGAATGCTCTTACGATCTGTCTTAGCCCCGTCATCACCTATCAGACGCTGTCTCGCTCTTGCCTTGCCCTCAACCACGGCATTAACCGCCTCTAAGTGCGAAGGGTTAGCGGCCAAACTAACTCGAACTTGACCGTCCTCTAACTGGCGAACATTTTCATACCCAAGGTGGTACTTAACATCACCATCACCTGTTTGAATATCAGGGATATAGTTAGGTGTGAATTCACGTAAAATCGTGCGCAAACGCTTACGAACAAAGTTTCCTAAGATATTCAATCGACCACGGTGAGCCATGCCCATCTCAATCTCCTGAACATCCGCTGAAGGACACCCCTCTAAAATTGTATTTAAAAGAACCAAAGCCCCCTCGCCGCCTTCCAACGAGAAACGCTTCTCTCCAATAAACTTCTTACCCAAGAAGCTCTCAAAAAGCTCAGCTTCCATCAACCACTTCAACGCCTTCTTAAGTTTGCCTTCTTCGGCTAATGGTTGAGCAAAACGGTTTTCGATCTTCTCACGAATCCAGTAACGCACTTCAGGATTCTGAATGTGCATATAATCAAAACCGGCATATCCGCAGTAGCACTTCTCAAGCTCTTCAATCAGTTTACCAACAGTGTATGGTTTTCTATTCTGAAAGTATTCAGCTGAAAAGTTTTCATCCAAATCTGAATCCGTCACACCGTAAACCTCTTTCGCTAAATCAGGATTACGCAATCCTGACTCCGCCAAAGGATCCACATGCGCTTGGGTATGGCCCAAAGAACGGTAATTGTAAATCAATGAAAACAGACGAGACTTCTCGGCAATATTCTCACGTCGAGGGCTGTCACTAACCGATGCTCCCTCAACTTCCGCTGAGCGATCCGTCCCTATCTCAAACCCTTCAAAAAAAGCACCCCAGTCGGCATCGATTGAGGATGGGTCGTCTAGCCATTGTTGATATTTTTCATCAAAAACATCAACATTCATCCGAGCAGAAACAAAAGAATTCATCTGGTTTTTTATGCTATTTTATTAAAAATAAGTCTTGAGAGAACTTTAATATCGAATAATTAACTAATTAACTAGCATTTAGTCAATGATAGGATGAGCATTGGCACAATAAACTTTATCCAGCATGATTAACGTCACAAACCTTCATAAATCTTATCCGAATCAAACCGTCATCGATGGCATTGATATTGAGGTGAAGAAAGGCGAAATCGCAGCGCTTGTAGGCCAAAACGGCACCGGAAAATCCACCTCTATTAAGATGATCACCGGCTACCTTCAACCCGATGAAGGTGAGATCATCCTAAATGGAGTTTCCATGCAAAAACACCCCCGCGAAGCCAAAGCTCAGTTTGGTTACGTACCTGAGAACGCGCCCCTTTATTTGGACATGTCTGTTCGTGAGCACCTTAAATTCCGAGGTCGCCTCCAAGGAATTTCGCTTAAAAACCTGAGAACCTCTGTCGATGAGGTCCTTGAAAAATGCTCTCTCGAAGGCGTTAGAAACCGCAGAATCAAATCCCTGTCCAAGGGGTATCGTCAACGAGTTGCTTTAGCTGACGCTCTCGTGAGCTCTCCTCCT
>CALLBE010000002.1 GCA_938001985.1 uncultured Verrucomicrobiales bacterium
ATTGAGCTTAATTCTTACCTCATTTGTAAGAACGGATATTTGGCTTCTTTTAGACGAAGTCGGTATAGAAACAGCTTGGAGAGCGGTCTTGCCAACGTTTGACTGGAGTGACCCAACTACTGGCTCAGGTCAGCTCATTCCGACCTTCAGTTTTGTATGGATGTGGCCGGTGACAACCTTTATCTGTGTGCTCACAGCGTTGTTTATTCCTGCGTCTTTTCAAAAAACAAAAGGGTAGTTTAAAAAAAGAGTTTTTTGCTCGCTAAATAATTCTCTTAAAAGTTCACTAGAAGGCATAGTGACGAAGATTTTAGTAACAGGAGCAAAAGGGCGTATGGGACTGGCTGTTATTCAGGCCGTGGAGGAAAACTCAGAGAGCCAACTAGGTGCGACACACTCGAGGGCGGAATCTATTGTTGAGAAGATAGAGGGCTGTGATGTTACTATTGATTTCTCAGTGCATGAGTTCACGGATGAGATGGTTAAGGTTTCTGTGGAGAAAAATATCCCATTGGTTATTGGAACGACAGGTCACACCGAGGCTCAGAGAGCATTGATTGCTGAGGCGGCCTTAAAGATTCCTATTGTTTATGCACCCAACTTCTCTGTGGGAGTGAACACCCTCTTTTATTTAACGCAAAAAGCAGCTGAGATTTTAGGAAACGAGACTTTTGATATTGAAGTGACCGAGATGCATCACCGTCATAAGGTGGATTCACCATCTGGCACGGCTAGACGTCTTCTTGAGATTTTAAATGAAGCGACTGATACTTCCTATGACGACGATATTGATCATGGACGTTTTGGTAATATAGGTCCTAGAGAAAAAGGTCGTATCGGCATGCACACGCTTAGGGGCGGTGATGTGGTTGGTGACCATAATGTGATTTTTGCTGCGGATGGAGAGCGTTTTGAAATTGGGCATAAGGCCTCCAGTCGAATGACTTTCGCTTCGGGTTCGGTTCGTGCCGCTTTATGGCTGTTGGGGAAACCCGCGGGCCTTTACGACATGCAGGATGTGTTGGGCTTAAAATAATTTTTTAAAAGATCATGTCAGAAACTCACAACGTCGGTTTGTCTTTAGGTTCCAATTTGGGCAACAGGATGGCAATTCTTCAAGAGACAAGAGACTTGCTGTTGGCGCTTGCGAGCAGTCCAGAGGGTTTTAAGTTTGCTCCGGTTTACCAGACCGCTCCAGTGGGGTGTGCGGATGACACGCCTGATTTCTATAATACGGCGGTTCAGTTTGATTACAAAGGGACACCACAAGAGCTGTTAAAAGAGGTTCAAGCGATTGAAAAACAGCTGGGTCGAGTGCGTGATTCGGATGAGCAAAACGCTCCTCGTACTATTGATATTGATATTTTATACTTCGGTGACGTCATTGTGAATGAGAAGGATTTAGTGATCCCTCACCCTGAAATGTTATCGAGAAAGTTTGTGCTAAGGCCTTTGCATATCATTGCCATGACTCAGGTTTTACCCAATGATATGCTGACTTTAAAGGAGCATTTAGATATCTTGGATGATGAAAATAAAAGCGAACCAAACCCTGTTTTGGTTCGTCAAATTTGGTAGAAGTCATGAGTTTTGATCGCTTTAAGGTAGCGGATAGACGTTTTTCCGCCATTACCGCCTATGATTACCCGACGGCCAGGGTGATAGGGGAGTTGAACCCAGATATTATATTGGTAGGCGATTCGTTGGGGATGGTGGTCTTAGGTTTTCCTGACACCACGCATGTCACCTTGGCTCACATGGAGCATCATATTGCGGCCGTGGCTCGCGGGGTTTTGGATAGTGGCTCAAGTTCCATTATTGTGGGAGATCTTCCTGCGAATACGTATGAAACCGTTGATGCTGCATTGGCTTCGGCTCAGCGCTTAATTAAAGCAGGTGCTCATGCGGTTAAGCTAGAGGGTGGTGTGGATTTTGAACCTCATTTGAAGGCGATTCGTGAAGCAGGTATCGAAGTTTTAGGTCATATAGGCATGCTGCCTCAGCAAGTGCTCAAAGAAGGTGGATATAAAAAGAAGGGGAAAACTTCTGAAGAATCCCTCAGGGTTTTTGAAGATGCTCAGGTTTTAGAATGTGTTGGGGCTTTTGCAACCGTTATAGAGAGCGTGACACCAGAATTAGCTGCGCAAGTGACGGAGTCGATTGAGATCCCAACGATTGGCATAGGGGCGGGCAACCGAACCTGTCGAGGTGAGATTGCGGTTTTTCATGATGTGGTGGGAGCGTCACCTTGGTTTGTGCCTCCTTTTGCGACTCAACGCGCCTCGGTGGCTGCTGAAATTAAGAGAGCGGTCCAAGAATATCTCGATTCCATTAAATAGAATCATCAACGTTCTTGCCTCTTCGCGAATAGGCGATTAAAAGAGGGTATGATTTCAAACGTACTGGCAGAGCGCTACGCATCCACTTCAATCAAAAATATTTGGTCTGGCGAAGGTCGAATCGTTCTTGAAAGAGAGTGGTGGATTGCTGTGATGAAGGCTCAAAAAGACTTGGGCTTATCCGTTAGTTCTGAAGCGATTGAGGCTTATGAAGCTGTAAAAACCAATGTCGATCTGAACTCCATCATGGAGCGTGAGCGCATCACAAGGCATGACGTGAAGGCTCGTATTGATGAGTTCTGTGAGTTAGCAGGCCATGAGGAAATTCACAAGGGCATGACTTCTCGTGATTTGACCGAGAATGTTGAGCAGTTGCAGATTTACAAATCCTTACGTATTATTCGCAACAAAGCGATTGCCGCACTTTCTAAGTTATCAGAGCTGTCGGAAACACATAAGCACTTAATTATTGGCGGACGCACGCACAACGTCTCTGCACAGCCTACGACCTTTGGCAAACGTATTGCGATGTTCGGCGAAGAGCTCTTGGGCTCGACTCAACT
>CALLBE010000003.1 GCA_938001985.1 uncultured Verrucomicrobiales bacterium
GCCATCCAGGGTTGTCACCACAGCCGTACCATTCTTTAAAAAAGCGATATCCGTTGGGCGAACAAAACGATTGTACGAATTCCTCTGTGGCAGTTGAAAGTCTTTGACTTTAAAAACCTGGCTTGCTGTTGAGTGTGCAGGCCTCAAGGGCATGAACTCTGCTGAAAAAGGATGGGATCTGAACTGAGGCTTGGCAAAAACACCTTTATTTACCACCGCTTTTTGACCTGAAAGATTGAAGGAAACTTGAACCTGAGTTGGCTTTGACTGGGCCTTCACTTTTAAATAAGTGACTCCTGAAACCTCTGATAAACCCGCCTCACCTTTCTCAACACCAAGAAGATGCCATTTAAAACCATTCTTTGTTGAATTAAGAGTCCCTAATGGGATTCGAACCTCTCCCTTACCCGCTGAAATCTCAATAGCACGGTGAAACCCTTCATCAAAGCTCATGACTTCCCTTACCAATCTATCCTGCAGCATGTAATTGATCAGAGTGACGTCGGCTCCTACTTCAACACTCCCCCATTGAGACACCCCTTTCTCTGCTTTTGAGTTCACGAATAAAAGGTCACCTTGAATCAATGGCATTTTATTGGCTTTTGCCTTTTCATGAGGATAAGACACACCCGCCATCGAATCTAACGAAACAGGCTCTTCTCCCCCTTTGAAAACAGCTTCCAGTTGGTTGTTTTGCGTATTAAAAGCGGCCCAATACCCTTCATTTAAGCGCAGTAATAAGCCTCGAGAGGTTAGCAAAGAGTTGGCTTTATTAGACAGCTCGTATCCTGTTTGATAAAAAGGAACTTCTTTTTCAAAAAACGGTGATTTCTGCTCAGTTGGCTTAACCGATAATGAGGCGTTTTTCTTAGCGTCTCCATGAATTTCAAACCAATCTAAACGAGTCGCGCATCCTTTAATCCCATCGATAACAGCCAACCCTTTATAAGGGTTGAAAAAACCAATACTCTCGACCGCTTCCAACGATAATTTAGAAACTGCGGTACCCCTTGATAGTTTTTCAGTATCGAACTTGGCCCATGTTAATTCATTGAGAGGGTAATCAAAATCGGCAAAAACATCCTGACCTGTAGCCGATTCCTTTGCGACAAACCACTCCCCTTTTATTTTCACCATTGGATGGCTGAGAGCCTTGCCCGAGTGACGAGAATTGATTTTCAATAAGGAATCCCCGCTTAAATCTAAAGGGGTTTTAAAATGGAAAAACACGGCTGTTTTACCAGGGGTTTTACCATTCCACATATAATGAGGATCGTTACCGTGATGAGACAACTTCATCTTTCCACCATGCTCACCAATCACCTCTAATGATAAAAACTCACTATTAACGAGATCCCTCGTATTAATCCCATAATGCGGATGAAGCTCTCTAAAATCTTCTCTAAATAAAAGCTCGGCAAAACCAGCAGAGCACAAAAACGAAAGTAAAATTAATCTAAAAGTCATAAGGTGTAAGAAAAGGGTTAAATTAAGAGCTATATAAGGTAAAAAACAAACTGAAGTCCACTCAATTTGATGATGTAGATTTACTAAGCAACATTTATGAGGAAACGAACCAATATTTCTGAGTATTTTCCTCTAAGAAGTCTTTTATGAAGGGGTGCTGGTTGATAGAACGCCCTACGGTTGAAAGCACGTCAGCGGTCATGCCATTCTTAGCCACCACCGTGATTTGTTCATCTTTAGAAATCCCTCCTAAATTTTTAGCATTCACTATATGACTTAAATGAACGCCTTCTTTTTTTATTTTTTGGAAGATATCACCTGAAGTCGACATCGCGGCACGCTTTAAATAATAAGTCTCTAAAACCTGATCACCTGCGAGATTGGAAATCCCAATAGGCCATCCTTCTCGATTACGTGGAGGCTCTCCAGCAACGATTTCCCCTCCCAGATCGATCAATACCGATCTGACATTAAATTCATAAAAAATCTTTAAAATTTGATCGGCGGCATACCCCTTTGCAATGCCTCCGAAATCAAGTAAAACACGCTTATGCTTAGGCTTAAAAGTAACCTTCTGCCCATCAATTAAGATTTGAGAAAACCCAACTCGCTTGGACAATTCTTCCAGCTTTTCTTTTTTAGGCACCGCCTGATTAGCCGAACAATAACGCCAGTAATTAGTAACTGAACCATAGGTAAGATCAAAGACACCTTGCGTTTGTTTTGAAAAACTGAGAGATGCCGTCAGAACTTCAAGCATTGGCTGACTGACCTCAATATAAGTACCAGGTGCCCTATTGAGCCGACGAGTCATAGTGAGGGCTTCACTGTCGGGGCGATGAACCGAAAAAACCAGCTCAAGCGCTTGCAGCTTTTTCTTAACAGCAGCCTTTAATTTAAGTAGAGCCTCAGCATCAAGCTCTGCTGCTGACTCTGGGGCTTCAAACCTAACTTTAAAAAGACTCCCCATACTGGGAAGTTCGAAATAGTGAAACGCCTGTGAATCCACAGGCTTAAGCTGATTAGCAACCAGCAAAGAACTCCCAGCAGATAAACAAAGCTGCTTCAGGAGCTCGCGTCGCTTAATCATCATACTGAACCCCGGAGTTCCAGTACTGATACATCTCCTCTACAGTGGGGATTTTTTCCGTACGGATTACGCGGAAACCAATCCACTGAATATCTGTATGATACCAGATACTTTTCGGTGATTGTGGATCCGTTTCTTTCCATGAAGCATTGGAAGGAACTCTAGATGAATAGGATAATAACTCTACGCCCTCATTCCAATGTCCGCCTTTACAAACGTGTGGATAAGGTTTGGTTGCTTTGACCCAAGGGTTTTCAACCACCTCTTTATTCCCAAAATAAGCTTTTCTGTCTTTAACGTAAGCATCGAGTGTCCACTCCATCACATTACCATGCATGTCGTACAAGCCCCACGCATTTGGTTCTTTTTTACCACGACGTGCATAAGCTCCATCTGAGTTTTCATCAAACCAAGCATACGTATCCGCTTCATCTTTATTAGCCTCAGCTCCCCAAGGGTAGGCCGTTTTGGCTCCTGCTCTGGCTGCATACTCCCATTCAGCCTCTGTCGGCAGTCGGTAGAAATGACCTGTCTTCCAGCTCAACCATTGACAGAATTTATTAGCCGCGTGTTGAGTCATGGCAATCGCTGGACGCTTACGCACTGGCATACCAAAACTCATGCCATGATAGGCTGGCGAAGGCTGAGCCAGCACTAAAGACCCCTCCTCGATTTGATCAACTTCTACAGGATAACCATCTTTATTACGAGTAATTTCAGGCACCATAAAGAGTTCATAAGTCTCCCATGACATTTCTTTATCAGACATCCAAAACCCATCCAACTTAGCTGTAAAGCTTCCTGACTCATCTTTAACTTCAAGTTCACCGGCTGGAATCAACTTCATATCTAGACTGTCTCTAGAGCCTTCTAATGAAACGGAGTAAGATTCTTTTTCATTGTTTTCAGCATTAGCAACAATCTTAGCGTGAATCTTTTGAACTTGTGCCAATTCTACTGGATCCATCTTGCCGGCTTCCACTTTTTTAATTTGGTAAGCTATCTTCTCACCTTCTGGCCAGTAAGCACCCAACTGAATCCAGTCATGAATAGCTTTAATATCCTTATCATTTAATCGCGGTAATTTACGGACGGCTTCGATCGGAGGCATCGCTGGCACAGGACCAAACTCCCCTTCCTTAAGCGTTACTGAAATATAAAGATTACTATTTTTAGCATCCCCCTCTTTCATTGAAGGTCCTCTAAAACCACCTTTTAAAATACTCTCTTTGGTCTCTAAGGAAAGGTTCCCCCCATAGCGAAGTTTTGAAGCATCGTTATGACAGCTCAAGCAGCGTGATTGAAAAATAGATTTAACCGCCTCAAAGCTCTTGAGTTTTTCGCTCTTAGCTTCATCCGCCTGAAGAACAGGAGTGGCTAAAGCTAAACCTAAATATAAGAAATTCTTAATCATTTATTTAACGGTAATTATTATAGATTTAATTTCAATCAAAAAGCATCTGATAGGAGAACGAGAGAACTCCCTTGGAAATTAAAACCCTACTTAATTTGAAGGTCGTATTTAAACCCGCCTTCACTTCCTGGAACAATATCGCCATTGTAATCAAGTCGAATGTTGGTAATGTCAGGGTCCACACCTGTTCCTGAGGCAGGGCTCCAGTTAACCCCGTCATTGGTTGAATAAAAGGACTGCGTAGAACCGGTGAAAAACGAGGTCGTTCCCGCGTCAATAGACCCTTTAACAAAAGCCATATGCACGGGGATATTATCATAGATCTTAAAGTCATCGATCGTAGAGCGCCCTCTGTTCTTCCACGTGGTTTTGACACTAATCGTATCGCCCGGTCGTCCCGTTGTCGCACTCACTGTTTTATAGAGAGTAACAGGGCCGTTTAATACTTGAGTAATGTCAATAATAGCCAAGGCGTTCGCTGCAGGTAATACCGACTGAGGCACCGCTCTAATCGTCGTGACTTGAGTGAAGCCATTCGGAGTTGCTGAAGGGATAAAGAGACGGAGTTTGAAATCAATCTGATCAGGAGAATCCCCCTTACGAGCCACCTTAACACTGACACTGCCATCAGCATTCACGGGATAATTATTTCCAGCAGCATCAATCAATAGGTGCTTCCAATCCGTGACCTGATGCTCAACGAATAAGTTAAAAACAAGGTCTTTCTCCGAGTTATTTTTCAATGAATGTACATACTCCACAACACCCCCTGCTGTGCCTGAAGACTCTAAATCAGGGAACAATCGGGCACTCCCTAATAACTCTAGCATGACCTGAACCTCCATAGCATCGTTCTCCGTAGGATCGCTTAGGGATGAAGCTGCTACTTTTAAGCTATAGTCATTAAAATCATTGGAGCCATCACCATTCGCATCCCCCTCTGCATCATCTGCCACAATGATTCGAAGAATAAAATACCCTTTTGAAAATCCAGCGACATCTAAAATTGAATCCTCCAATGTCGGCTCTCCTTCCTGTAAAACACCATCCTGGTTTAAATCCTCTACAAAAG
>CALLBE010000004.1 GCA_938001985.1 uncultured Verrucomicrobiales bacterium
GTGGTCGAATGATCAGTGGGCCAAAAAAATGAAGTCCTCGGGGGCTGATGTGCAGAGAGCTCTTACCAAAAGTGGTAAACGTTATCAGAATACTTCATGGGATCTGGTGGATTTAGCTAAAAATAATAGTAAAGCATTAGAGGATTTAAAAGAAGAGGAGCTTCCTGAGGATTTTCGCGGTTTATCCAAAGATGAAATGGCAAAAAAAATCAAAGAAAGATCAACTAAACGAGAAGAGATACAAAAGCAGATCAACCGATTAAACCAAGAGCGAGCTCTCTATGTAGCAGAACAAAAAGCTAAATTAAAAGAATCAAATATGGATGATACACTGGATTCTGCTATGATTAAAACCATCCAAAAACAAATTAAGTTAAACGGTTATAAGGTTAAGCAGTAGATTGGAAAACCCAGCCTCAAGATGAAATCCTTAGGCTTTGTTTTTTAATAATTGAATACAATCGTAAGGCCTCTATAAATTGAATTCTCCCCAATAATCATGCCTACGATTTTAATAGCTGAAGATGATACCTCCATTCGTACCGCTATGGTTGATTTGCTCTCAGGCATGGGGTACGATATCATTGAGGCTTCAAATGGGAAGGATGCTATGGATTTCGCTCTTAACCGCCAGTATAGCCTTTTGCTTTTAGACGTGATCATGCCTTATTACAGTGGCTTGGATGTTCTAAAAGCTCTCCGCAAAGGAAGACCAGGGCAGGCGGTTATTATTCTCTCAGCAAAAGGTGAAGAAAATGATCGCATTGCTGGACTCCATCTAGGCGCCGACGATTATATGGTGAAACCATTTTCGGTAAAAGAACTCCTCGCTAGAATCAATGCTGTTTTAAGAAGAAGTCATGAGCGAATCTCGATAGAAGATACGTTTTCGATTTCAGGAGCCGTGATTGATTTAGGTAAAGGGCAAATCACCTTGGATTCAGGGGGTGAAAATCCCATTAGTGAAAAAGAAATAGAGTTACTACGCTATCTTTATCAAAATAATCATCGTTTTGTATCAAAAGACGAACTCCTTCAAGAGATTTGGCATGTGAATCCACTCTTAACCGCTTCTCGAACCGTTGAAATGCATATGGCAAATTTAAGAAAAAAATTACCTGAAACAGAATCCATCATCTCGATAAGAGGAAAAGGGTACCAAATAATAACAAGCTAACCACCTGATAACGCTCAATAGATGATTCTTAAAAGCTCCATATTCCTAGCTGTGATCGCCGCCTTTGCCCTCTCTTTAGGCTGGTTGAGCTGGCGGATGATTGATATGGAGAAAGAAAGCTATTATGATCAATCTCAAGCCTCTTTCTTACAAAAGACAAGGCTGGCATTATGGTTGCTAGAAGGCCGAGCACTCGCGATCCTCAATGACGCGTCTTACAACCCCAATAGCTCATATCGAGTTCAGTCGTCAAACGAGTTGAGTGAGTCGATAGAAGCACAAAAACGTATCGGTTCGTCTAAGAAAAAACTAGAAGACATTGCTCCTGTCTTTGAAGAACTGAGGCAAATCTCAAAAGAACTGCCTAAGAAGCTACGTAAAAACGCAAAAGACAACGCTATTAAGCCGTCGTCAAAATCCTGGGGAGTTGAACAATCAAAAGGCTCTGACTACGCTAGGCGTGTCGAAAATTTATACGACACACAGAACGCCACCCTTTCTTTTCAGCAAAGTAGAGCACGGCAACAAGAGGCCTCCGGAAGTATATGGGTTCCGAAGTTTAACGAGCAGGGGGAGCTCCAGCTAGAGCAAGCCACTCAAAAGCCTTCCTCTAAAACAAGGATTCAACTTAATCAGAAGCTTATTGAAGCGACGTTACAGAAGGAAATTAAAGACTTATTTCCCTCCCTAAGCTTCAGCACTATTCAAGACCATACAAGGTTCAGAGAGAATGCTCTTATAGCCCTACCTTTGGAAGCTGTCTTTCCTTACCCTGCAACTCAATACGAGCTTTCTCCTGAGATTAGAGTATCCTTGATAGGGGTCTGGAGTGCTTTTTTTGTCGCCGTAATAGTGATGGTTGTTTTGATTTATGGCTTGTGGAAGCTAAGCGAGCGACGCTCTCAATTCGTTGCGTCGGTCACCCATGAGCTACGAACCCCACTGACTTCCTTTCAACTCTATGCAGAAATGTTACGCGATGATCTCATCCCATCTGCAGAGAAACGTAAATCCTACCTAGAAACCCTAACTTCAGAGGCTCAACGGCTCAGTCACTTGGTGGAGAATGTTTTAAGTTATTCAAGGATTGAAAGAGGAAGTGCTCAAGTGGTTCGAGAAAAGCTAGATATTAATGACTTTCTTCTCAAAGCTCAATTCCGATTAGAGGAACACGTGAATAAAAATGAAGGGCAACTCACTATAATCAATAAGATTCCTCAAGGCACTCGAGCAGAAACTGACCCGACAGCTATTGAGCAGATTTTATTTAATTTAATTGATAACGCCTGTAAATACGCTTTTGAAAAAGGCAAAACTAATGAGGTAATCCTTAGCACTTCGATTCAGAAGAAGAAACTCTACTTTGAAGTCCAAGACTTTGGTCCTGGTATTTCTAAAAAGGAAGTTAAGAAGTTATTTAAACCCTTCCACAAAACGGCAGAACAAGCTGCATCAACTAAACCAGGTGTTGGCCTTGGACTTTCTATAGCTAAACGACAAGCTAAGTTATTAGGAGGAACGCTGAAAATTAAAAACCATAAAGAAGGCACCCAGTTCGAATTGGTTTGTAAAGGTCTTTAGTTGTTTCTGGATCCTGTTGTTCTGAATTAAAATAAAACCGCTAATCTGGTTGAGAGATTAGCGGTTTAGTTTAAAATGGTACTCCCTACAGGATTCGAACCTGTGACCTACTGATTAGAAGTCAGTTGCTCTATCCAGCTGAGCTAAGGAAGCATTTGGTCCATCAAGAAACCAAAGTCAGTATTCAAAGGCA
>CALLBE010000005.1 GCA_938001985.1 uncultured Verrucomicrobiales bacterium
GGCGCCATTGCCGTCTGCTATTTTTTGAGCCAGAGGGAGGTTCTCTGGAGGATAAAGCTGTGACAGTCCTGAACCGAGAATGCCAATGGTCCTGCCTTCTGCTGCTAGCGCGGCCTCATGAGCCAAGGTGTCAACGCCTCGAGCCAACCCTGAGACAATGGTCAATCCGCTCCTAGCCAGCTGATATGAGAGCTCCTTGGTGATTTCACGGCCGTAAGACGTCACACCACGCGTTCCAACGACACCGACAGCATCGACATCACCGGGTTGTAATTCTCCCCAAACATAGAGCAATAAGGGGGCATCTCCATAATGCGTTAAGGAAACAGGGTAGTTCGGGCTCCGTTCGGTACAAATATCAATCCCCCTCTCCTCACATTGCTCGAGCTCGTGGGCGGCTCTTTTTAGTAAAAGAGGGTTTTGCAAATGATCGGCAATAACGGGACCAACACCGGGGATTTTGAGCAAGGACTCTCGAGAGGTTGAAAAAAGCGCCTCAGGTGATTCTGGCAAGTCCATAGCGGCTAGAATCTTCCTCGCTTTAATAGGCCCTAAACTAGGACAGAGATTAAGGGCTAGGTAAGCCAGGGTATCGTTTATCGTGGGGAGCACGTCAAACCATAATCTATGTTAGAACACCCTGTCTAACATAAAATAAACGTAAAAAAAGAAGGGGGAGAAAACGAAAGAAAAATTAAAGAAGAGGCAAGATGAATCCCTATGCCTCTCCGTCTCTTCCCATGAGCTTTTTGCTCCTCAGCAAAAGTAAGCTGAGAGCTGAAGCATGGGGGGTAAAAAGCCTAAAGTCTGAACTCTAAACCCTGGAATGCGACGACTAAGGATTGATTGCCTCAATAGACTCAACAGTCATGTTGAACTTCTCATCCTTGAGGAAGTCCATCACTTCTGCCTTATCGCCTACTTTTCTGCCCATTAAGGATTTACCAACTACAGAAAGGTAAGAAACCTCGCTCTTGTCAGGGTTGGAATCCCATGCACCAAGAATGGTGTAAACAACCGTGTCTCCGGCGTCTGTTTTTAAAGTAACTTTAGTTCCGATGTTAACCGAAGAAGTCTCAGCTCCCTTAAAGTCAGTGCCTTGAACGTTGTTTAATTCCTGTTGAATTTGAGCACGACGGTTAGCTAGAACCGACTGCATTTGCTTAGCAGCCTTGTACTCAAAGTTCTCTCTAAGATCTCCGTATGAACGAGCGATTGAGATTTCTTTGATGTTTTGAGGAATCTTAACGTTAACGATTTCCTTAAGATCTGCTTTGCGACGATCGATACTATCAAAGGAAGAAATAACCGTGTTGTCTTGCTTCTTGTTCGACGTGACCATCTCACCCAACTCAGGCTTAATCTTGATCACACGAGCCATCAGAGATTTACGCTCAAGGTCGGTGAATGCAGGGCAAGAAAGGAGGCGGTTACAGAAGTTACGGATTTCGTTCTTATCACCTGAAGCAATGAAGTCAGGGATGAGCTCTTTGTCCTCATTCATCAATGACGTTAGACGACCCGTCGTACGAGGACCGTCTTCTAGAGCATCTCTTTCTAAAAGAGCAATCGCTGTCGCACCCACTTCGATACCGAACACAGACTCAGCCACACGCTTACGCTCACGGCAAATCCAGATCACAGCATCCACACCAAGGTTACGTTTTGAAATGGAAACCTGAAGGTGCTTTAAAAACGCTTTCTCTTGCTTGTCAGCGATTAGCTTCTTAGCGATTTCAGCCACGGCACGAGCGCCAGCTTCGTTGAATACACTTAAGATTTCGCTCACCCATTTATCCTCGCCAAACGCGGCTGGGAAAGATTCAAAAATACGACGAAGACGGCTTGAGTTCAGCCCAGAAAGTGAATTAACCACTTTAGCCTCTTCACTCACCAATACGTCTGAAATACGAAGCGCGTTGTCTGAAAGGTCGATTTGGCCGATTGAAACCAAGTCATCGCGACAAGCCAATAAGTCCAATGCTTGTTCAGGCCTGATCTTAACCAATTGACGAGACTCTTCGTCCAAATGGCTTAAAATGTCATTGAGTTTGTCAACCTCGTTCTCGAACAATGGAAGGTCCTTCTGGATGGCCTCAACCGCTTTGATTTTTGTTTTGATGTCAGCGGCTTCATTAAAGTCAGACAGAAGAGCGTTCAATGGAGTAACGTTCTCGTCACGTAACACGATAGGGTCATTACGCTTGCTTGGGACAATGATGACTTTACTTTCGCGAAGCTTTTTCTTCGTGCTTTCCCACCATTTTTTATAAACAGTTTTGTCACCTTGAACAACTGAACCTGAAAGCTGCGAGTCTACTTGGTGAAGCGTCATCACGCCATCGTTTGATTTCAAGAGGCAACGGAAAAGCTCAACCACGTCATCTTTTGCCAACGCTTGGAGTTCAGCAAGGTTTTCTAGCTTTTGTGAACGGAAGTCATCTGGAGAAAGTCGCTCTGTTTTGCCCATCACGAACTTAAGCCCCATCTCTTGATTTTGCTTATCAATGAAGTCTAAAAAGATTTTACCTGAGCTAAGATCCCAGCTAACCACTTTACCCGCACCCCAAGAACGGTGAAGTATATATGAGCCTGGAGAAACCCCATCCAGCTTCTCGCCCACTTCTTGTGAAATTTTTCCAGCTTCTACTAAACTCGCAACATCAGAGTGCATACTTTAAGACTGCAATTTAGATTTTAAAAAGCAATGGCAATTTCCTTTTTTTTGCACCCCGATTAGATCAACTCGGAAATAGATCCGAAATCCGGAGTGTAGAGACGCTTGTAAAGCTTGCTCGCTGAGGTGTCAGTTAAATCTGAAATATAATCACACAAGACCCGAGCTCGCTCTTGTCTTGTACCCTGCGCTTGCATGATTTTGCTGGTTTTTTCAGGTAATAATGAGAGCTCAGAGGCCTCTGAACTTTCTATCAAAGGAGAGAGCGTCTCCCACAGCCTTGAAAGCAAGTATTTCCCTTTATATTCGAGCTGTTTGAGGCTCGCTGATTGGAAGACCACTTCGTAGGCCAAGCGCTTGTAGATGGAGCATTCCGCCTTGATTTTTGGATCAATATGGAGGTCAAACTGGTAGCGATTGGAGAGTGATGTCAGCGCGCTGGGTTTATCACTTTTTTTCAACGATGTGGCGCGGATATTATCGCCGATTCGCCTTCCCAGCATCCCCTCGATTTTCCCACTTTGCATGGCTTTTAATAATTCACCAACGGCAGACTCTGGAGTGCTATCAATCTCGTTTTTTTCAGCCCAAGAAAGCAAGGCTGGGATGGTCAAAAAACCGGCACGAATACTATCCTCAAGGTCATTCAATGAATACGCCGTGTCATCTGACCAGTCCATGATCTGACATTCTATGGAGCGGAACTGGTTCAACGCGTCACATGTTGGCAACAAGGAGCTCAATTCGGTATCTGCAAAAACCCAGTCCAAGACTTTTTTTTGCTCATCGTATACAAAGTGATTCTTCGGGCACTTCCCTTCGCCCGCCATCCAATCACTCCAAGTGGCCTTGTATTTCAGAATACTATCCACAAAACCACGAGAAGGACTCATCCCCACTTGTCCTCCAAACAGGCGGTCAGTGATCAGCTTCAGCGTCTGAGCATTCCCCTCGAATCCACCGTAGTCTTTCAATAAATTATTAAGAACCATTTCGCCCGAATGCCCAAAGGGAGGGTGTCCCAAATCATGAGCGAGGCAGGATGCTTCGACTAAATCACTGCTGATAAAGAAATCCTCACTCAACAAATCCGAAGACTCTAATAACCAGTGAGTAATCGCTCGACCAATCTGCGCCACCTCAAGTGAGTGCGTCAATCGCGTCCGATAGAAATCATACTCTCCCGACCAGAAAACCTGTGTTTTTGACTGTAAACTTCGGAAAAAGCTCGAATGAATGATGCGATCGCGATCGATCTGGAACGGGTCACGATATTCACCCGGACGAACCGGAGGAGACCCGTAACGCTCGTAGTCAAAATCAGAGTAAAATCGATTGATCGCCATACAAAGACTATTAAGTCAATTCAGCCGATAAGGTGAAGTTTTTTCTACGAAAGAAGAACGCGAAGAGTTTAATCCCTTAGAAACTAAGAATTAGGAGTTGAGTAACAGCGCCTCGTCCCAATCTTTCCAAACCGCTTCCAGTCCCTTTTCCTTCAGCAACGCCTGCATCTCCTTTGGCGAACGCGTGTCGTCAATCTGGAACTGCTCAGTCGCCTTTAGATCACCGGCCTCTTTTTCCTCCTCCGCCAAGTCCTCAATTCGACCACGAACCGTACGGTGCAAGTCGTCACAACCCGCATTGGTATAACCCCCAGGCTCCGTGTGAGAACCCGCAGAAATGTGAGTCGCTCCGAGTGGAATCACGGAATCTCTGAACGCCGCTGGCTCACGAGTACTCAACACAATCCCCACTTGAGGGAAACAAATACGAAACGCACACAGCAACTGAACAAAAGATCGATCGTCTAAGAACTTATTAGGATCCGGCTCATACTGGTAATTCCCCGCATAAGGTTGCATTCTCGGGAACGCCACCGTGAGCTGAGCCTTCCAGCAATGCTTACGCAGATATTCAATATGAGCTGCTAAAGAAAGCGCCTCGGTGCGCCAATCCGCCAAACCAAACAAAGCGCCCACACCAATACGGCGAAAGCCCCCAGCATAAGCTCGCTCTGGACACTCCAAGCGCCAATCAAAATTCTTTTTAGGACCTGACGTGTGCAGCTCCTTGTAAATATCCCTATCGTAAGTCTCTTGATAAACAATCAACCCCTCCGCCCCAGCAAAAACAAGCTCGGCATATTGATGATCCTCCATCGGACCCACCTCAATAGAAATCGATGAAAACAACGGCGCCAGCAAGCGGCAACATTCTTGTAAATATCCCTGCGAAACAAACTTGGGATGCTCACCTGCCACCAAAAGCACCGAACGGTGACCTAGGTCATAAAGATGTTGAGCCTCCTGAAGAATTTGCTCTTTAGAAAGTGTGACTCTAAGAATGGGATTATCTCGAGAAAAACCACAATACGAGCAGTTATTCACACACTCGTTCGAGACATACAACGGCGCAAACAATCGAACCGCCTTACCAAAATGCTTTTGAGTCAACGACTGGCTCTCAATAGCCATGCTCTCCAACTCAAGATTAGTCTTATCAGCAATCAATGCAGAAAACTGCCTTAACTTAGCAGATTGCTCATGCGGCAGCTGATTAAATTGGTCGACAAAACTCATAATACAGAACGTTCAGGGTAAAAAAAAGATGCGAGAAAAACTCGCATCTGAAAAATTGCGGAACAGCAATCATTAAGCAAACGACCTACTTATAACGAAGGCGTTTCTTATGACGATTTGCTCTCGAGCGTTTACTACGCTTATGCTTATTGATTTTTGTTTTACGACGTTTCTTAAGACTTCCCATAATATTGTCTAGTTACTGATTAAATTTGATTAATAAATGATTTTGTTAAGAGGATACTCAATGATTCCTTCTGCACCTAACTCCTTGAGTGTTGGAATCAACTCACGAACCTTAGCCTCTGAAATAATAACTTCAATAGCAACCCAGCCCTCTTCTGAAAGTCTTGAAACCGTCGGCTTGCGGAGCGAATCCAGCTCAGCAACCACGAGCGCTTGCTTATCAACAGGGATGTTCATCTTGAGACCCACTTGATCTCTCGCCTGAAGTGCTCCCTTAAGTAGCAAGTTCATCTTGTCCATCTTCTGACGCTTCCAGTCATCCTCATAAGACTCTTTGTTAGCGTAAAAGTGAGGATAAGACTCCAATAAGGTGTCAACAATGCGAAGGTTGTTCGCACGGATTGAGCTACCTGTCTCGGTAATATCAACAATAGCATCGACCAACTCAGGCACTTTAACCTCAGTTGCTCCCCATGAAAATTCTACGTTAGCGTTCACCCCATTCTTCTTGAGGTAAGCTTTTGTCATTCCAATACCTTCAGTCGCAATCGTTTTGCCCTCGAGGTCTTGAACCGATTGAATAGGTGAGTCTTCTGGCACACACAACACCCACTTCGTAGGACGTGCGGTCACCTTAGAGAAAGAAAGCATCGCAAGATCTTCCAGATCCGTACCGTATTCACAAACACCCCAGTCATAACCTGTGATTCCACAATCCACAAAACCTTGATCAATATAACGACCAATCTCTTGTGCACGAATCACGAAGATATCCAACTCCGAATCATCTGACGACGGGCGATAGCCTCGTGAAGTCATATAAACGTTGAAACCAGCCTTACGCATGAGATCCAAGGTAGGCTCTTGAAGGCTTCCTTTGGGTAGTGCTATTTTAAGACGGTTGCTCATTGGTTAAAATGGTGGAGAGTTTGTATCGCTCAAATAAGGAAATAATGCAAGCATCCTTTTTGGTTAAATTGAAAGCCTCACCCTCTTTTCGCAAAAAAGCTCATAGATATGATTGACAAAAAGCCCACAAACAAGCTCTAATGTTCGCCCTGCAAGTTTACTCGCAGTACAATGGGGCGGATTGGCCAAGTGGTTAAGGCGATGGTTTGCAAAACCGTTATTCTCCGGTTCGAATCCGGAATCCGCCTCCATATTTTTTTAAACAAAGCTTGAAGTAAGTAAATCCAGCTTCCCCTTAAAAAAGCAAGGGGCTCCTTTTATCAATA
>CALLBE010000006.1 GCA_938001985.1 uncultured Verrucomicrobiales bacterium
AGGCGCACAGTACACTTTGGCTAAAACTGGAATACGGAGAGACTGTTTCGGAGGTTTTAGCTGATGATCAGTTGCTTAAACAAACCCCAGCTCCTCTTTCTGAGTTTTCCAGTTCATCGAGTGTTTTTGGGTTAAGTCTTGAACTTGGAGTTCAGATGGCTGTGTGCCTTGGAAAATTGCTTTTTTAATTTCAGGGGCAAGGTACGCCGCATTGAGAAGCCTTCTCACATAGTTGGGGTTCACATCATATGGCTTCATGATTTCACTCATGGATTTAGTGGGGCTGTCAATCATCTGTTGACGCCAGAACTCTGCTTGGACGATCACCTGCACGAGGTTTTGGTTGGGAGTAACTTGCGATGGCGTAATTACTTGACCAGTCTGACCATCAATGAGCTCGGTTCGTCCTCTTGAAAATTTCAAGTTTACTGCTGAGGTTAAAGTGATGAGTTCTCCTTTGATTTCAATTTCAACATTAGGTAGCTCCTTAATCGTATTAAACTTACTGTTGGAATCTTTCACTTCAATAGGTAGGAGACGTTTGATGTTTTCTTGATTTAGGGTGATAATGATTTGTTCTGTGCTAAGTACAATCTTAGGTTCGAGCAGATTGAGTATCTCAGAAAAGCCACTCTCGTGAACCGCTATGGATGATAAATAGTTAGCATGTTTCGATAGACGTTGCTCTACCTTTTCTTCTGAAAAATCATCATGACTGATGAATTTTGCTAATTTGGGTAAGCTTTGAGCGATGATTGTTTTTACCGTGTTTTCCAGGATGAGCGCATTGACTGTTTTTATTTTTGAAGACTCGTATCCCTGACCAATAGCTCGTTGAGAGACGTAGTAGCGGTAGCGTTTCTTAATATTGGTGTTGTCGGCTTGTTTGATTTTTTTACTGGTGTAGGTGGGTGTTAAGGCAAAGCCATCATCGGTATGAAGGAAGCCTTTGAGTGGATGTTGTGATTGAATATTTTTTGAGGCATTTGTGATTCCCTTTTGGAAGTCAGGTTGTTTTTCTCTAAGTTTGGTTTGCACTTGATTCCAGAGTTCCTCTTCAATGATTGCTTCGTGTTCACCTGGGTATTGTTCGCCTTTATGCTGAACGAAGCCTTGGTAAATGGGTTGCATTAAGATCCGGTGGAGTTGTTTAGCTATCCAAGGCTTACCTTCATGAACTCTGCCTTTAGTACTGACAAAGTGTTTGGTTGTTAACCCTCGTTCATTGAGTTTATTGACCGTTTCAATGAGGCCTGATGACTCAAGGTAAAGCTGGAAGCATTGTTTCACAACTTCAGTCTCTTCTGCGTTGATTTTTAATTTACCTCCCTCGGCATCATATCCAAGCGGAGGAACGCCGCCTGTCCATCGTCCCTTCTTCTTGGATAGGGCAATTTTATCTCGAATCCGCTCCCCTGTGACTTCACGCTCAAATTGAGCAAAGGATAGAAGAACATTTAGAGTGAGTCGCCCCATACTGCTGGAGGTGTTAAATTGTTGAGTAACGGACACAAAAGAAACTTCATGATTATCAAAGACCTTCATCATTTGAGCAAAGTCTGCCAGTGAGCGCGAAAGTCGATCAACTTTATACACGACAACCACATCTATTTTCCCAGCTTTGAGATCACCCAGCATTTGCTGGAGTGCTGGGCGTTCCATATGCCCGCCTGAAATCCCTCCATCATCATAAGCCTGCTTGATTACTTTCCAGCCTTCGTGCTTTTGAGATTGGATGAAGGCCTCAGCGGCATCTCTTTGGGCGTGGAGTGAATTATACTCCAACTCAAGACCTTCTTCCGAACTCTTCCGAGTATAAATTGCACAGCGTCTGGTTGGTTTTTTTGGCATAATTACTTGAGGTTAAAAAATAAAGGACCTGATAAATGCTGTCCTGTGATTGCTCTAGCGACTGCTGACAAAGAATTAAAGGCCTGACCTTCATACTCAAAAGATCGCGCGCCGAGCACTTTTATGATGAATTCTTGCCCTTGCCATCGCTTGCGGATTTGAGAGCCCGCTTCAAGGATGGTTTTCTTGGCAGACTTTGTCTTTTTTGAGGTTTTTCCATTCTTTAAAGACTGAGCAAATGTAGTCATGTGACGTCGTAGTGAAACGGTGGTGTTTTTATCGAGTTTACCTAATTGTTGCTCTTGTAAGCGGTAGGCAAGTTCTCGAATAAGCACCTTCGTGGCAGTGGGCCATTTATCTCTAGTGGGGAGTTTTTGCCAAAGGCTTAGTAACTCCTCTCTGCTGTAATTGATGAGATCATCGACGTTGATTTTTGTGTCTATCATGTCGTCGACATAGACGCTCTAGAGAGGGATTAGATCAAGTCGCTTCCACTGGTTTTTGCTCATAGTTTTTTCTCTATTATTGAAACGAAAAAGCCCACTTAGAAAGCGGACTTTAAAACGTTTGTTTAGGATCTATCTATCGCTTGCCGCGCATTATCACTTGCCCGTTTTTTTCTAGAAAACCTCTTACTTTATTATAGCTACGCAGATTGTTCCAATTGGCCTTCTTCGCAGCTTCTCGGTTTAATTTCACGTTTAAGAACAGGAGGCTTGAGGTGTTACCATTCGTGTCCATGTATTCTGAAAATACTTGGATATTGAGGGTGTTGATTTCATTAAATTCAAAGACCGATTCAATCACCTTAGAGATGTCATTAAAAACCGACATTTCTGATGATTCATTATCAAATGTGATAGAGGCATGCTCGCTACCTTTGATCGCGTCAACGTTGCGGAGAGCCTTCCATTTTCTTTCTTCACCAAAAAGAGAGGTTTTCGAACCCACCTTTAGATGCAAGAGGTCTTTAATTTTTTGATGAAGAGGTCGAGCGGCTAAAGCATCAGCTTCTGCTTTTTGTTTGGCAGCAAGTTCCTTGGCTTTGCGGGCTTTTTGACGATCATCGGCTTCTTTAGCTATTTTCGAAGCTTCAGGCATTTTAGAGAGTCTAGCTTTATGTTTGGCTGCTAGTTCTAAGATGAGGGTATCATTATTCTCACTCTCTGCCTTTTTGAACTCATCATTAATCTGGTTAAGCTCTTGCTGTTCCTTCCACGCTACTACATCTTCGGTTATAGAAGCAAATTCATCGTCCGTTTCAACTCGATCAAGATAAGGTTCGGTAAGATCATAGGCGGTTTTCAGATCACCGTGATTCTTAGCCTGAGTAATTTCAGCCATAATCTCAACGCGCTCTTTTTCCCATGCTTTGTCTTCAAAAAAGCTCAGGATAAATCCAAGCACTATGAATACGACAAAAACGACTAAGCCAATTTTCAAGCATCCGCCTTTTTTCTTCTTATCGGACATAGCTTTCTTGACTTTTAATTTTAGAGATCTGCGACACACAGCTATAAAAAGGCTGTACCGATTGTTTCTGATGGTTGTTTCTCATTTCTAAGTTCCTGTTTTTCAAAAAAACAACCACCCCGAATGATTGGGGTGGCCAGAGGAACGTTAGTAAGTCGCAAATAGACGACCGCTAAGGCCTTAGTGCTGGGCACTTATAGCCAGAGCCGCCCTCTGACCATTTTGATCAGAAGGCAACGTAGGGTCACGGTCACGTTACTAGACCGCTATTTGAGAGGTTTCGACGCCTCACATCCAACTGTTGTTGAATGCATAGCCAGATTGACATACGACTTTGAAAGCATCAAGTAGAATAGAATCTTTACTAACGAGTCTACCACGCCCCGCCCGTTAACTTCTTATACTTGGTAAACACCTGAGAAAAACTATCCGCTTGATCTTTGTATTTTGAATTTGGAAAGCGAATGATTTCATTCTCAAATTCAGCCCACCAGGGTTGCTTGGTTTTGGGGACAAACACATCGCCACGCTCCACAATGACCGAAGCTCCTTTAAGCCGTGAGAGTTTATCGACACTCGGCTTGATCGGAATACAATAATACCCCTCATCTTTAAGGAGCTGAATAATTTGAACGCCCGAAGCGGCCTCCTCAATAAGTAAGTCAATAGATGCGCTGTAAAGCTCCTTATATTGATGGTAAATTGCTTTAATTTTTTTGAATAAAGCAGAAATTTCGAGTCGATCACGAAAAACCTCTAGTAAATAATATTGTTTCGACTTAGATAAACTAAAGACGGAGCAAGCCGAGTAAGCACTGGTTTCTTTGACTTTGTTTGCGGTATCCCAGCTAATGATAATTCGCTCAAATTTAGGAAGTTCATCTTGCGTGTAGTATTTGAACCATTTTGTTTTGATAATCGCTCCTTCCATCGGAGAAGGGTTTTGTTGGTATTGTCCTTCAAAAGCAACGGCTCCCATGTTCTTTTTGAATTGCTCTAGTGTTCCTTTACTCAGTTGAGTAGGACAAATGACGTCGCCTTTGTTGCGGGTGAAAATCTGACCATCGGATAATTCCCAAGTTTCATCTTCCTCTGCCATGGCTGGAATTTTTAGATGATGCCACCCTTGCTCCTGTTCTAGTAAATACCCACTGAGGTCGTCTTCGTGGAGACGCTGCATAATCACAATAATGCAGCCTGTTTCCTTATTGTTGAGTCGCGAAAGGAGCGTGCTTCGATACCAATTATTGAGCTTCGTAAACGTGTTTTCAGAATCAATACCTGTGGGTTTAATAGGATCATCAATCACAATATAATTACCACCCCGACCGGTTAAAGTGCCTTCAACCGAGGTTGAGAATCGGCCTCCTCTCGCCGTAGTGC
>CALLBE010000007.1 GCA_938001985.1 uncultured Verrucomicrobiales bacterium
CTTACCGAAAGACTTAGTATAAATACCAACAGCAGCGCCCACTACGGCACCCACTGCTGCAGAAACGGCTAAACGTTGGGTATCAACCATTTCAAGACCCATTTGCTTTGTGATCTCGTAGGTAAGAAGGGCAAACGCCAAAAAGGTTGAAAGGAAGCCTACTTCTTTAAGCATCTCTGAGTAAGGGACCTTAGCTTTCACTCGCTCATCCACTGGGAATTTAGCTTTAATAAACATAACCCCATAAGCAAGGACAGGAACAAGCATCCAAAGAGAGTGAATTGACCATGAAACTTCTTTTAATGGGATGATCACAACTGCACCTGCCACAATACCAGCAGGCCATGAAGCGTGAAGAATATTTAGCATTTTTGTCTTATCATTCTTATAAATAGATGAACACACAGGGTTAATCACGGCCTCAACAATACCATGCCCTAAACCAGCACAAATAGCAGCTACCATCAACTGATCGACTGAACCCGCTGTTGCCGTAAGAACTGCCGATGCAGCTTGAAGCGCAAAGGCAAAATACATCGAAACTTTATACCCAATAAAATCCACGACCAAACTGAACAAAATCATGGTGATTGCGATAGGCCATAACGAAGCCCCAAACAGCGCTCCCATTTCCTGACCTGTGAGGTTAAACTCTTTACCCCAGTCACCTAAAACTAGAACACGGAATACAAATCCAACCCCAGCCGCCATCAGAGCCAGGAAACTGGCCCAGAAAAGCACGCTCTTATCTTTTTCTGATAAATCACTACTATTCATAATTTTACTGTTCGAATATCGCCAACGTTATATCCATATCCATTACGAATAAAAAAGGCAATGGTCCCATTATTCATAGGAAATTCAAATTTCAAGTATTTATGACACTTTGAGCAACAAATAAGCCTCACTCCTAAGCAGTTAGAATACAATTCGCCAAAAAAGAAAAAATCTCTTTTAAATTCTTTAAGCATTTACGGCATCATCTTACATTTTTCACTCCCTTAAAACCTCTCAAAACAGACCTATTTTTTTGATTAAACTCTGCTTCACCGTTCGAGACCAAGTCCATCCATCCCTATAGCTTGTTTAGTTAGTACCAGACACTTCGTTTTCTTTAAGTTTTTTAATGCTAAAAAATCTAAAGTTTTTGCTTGGCATCGCAGTATTTTTTCTTACTATCCACCTCCACTTTCGACACACATTTTAAATTTATGGTAAAAATCAGACTTAGCCGCAGAGGATCAAAAGATCGCCCATTTTACAAAATCGTTGCTGTAGACAGCAGAACGAGAAGAGATGGCCGCTTCATTGAGCAAGTTGGTACTTACAACCCTATGGTAGAGGGCCTTAATTTTAAAGTGGATCTAGACAAAGTTGACAACTGGATCTCAAAAGGAGCTAAAACTTCTGACACTGTCCATGACATCGTCAAGAAAGCTCGCAAAGCAGCCATGGCTGCTGAGTAATTATTCACTAGTTGTTTAGTCGAAAATAAGAAAAGCTGCTAATTTTTTAGCAGCTTTTTTATGTTTATCAGAACTTGGATTTAGATAAAAAACTTTTCTAAATCTGATAGAATCAAAGTTTTTTAACAAAAATCACCTTCATGATCGGAGTTTTATTGCAAATCTAGAGAACGTCCTTTATACTATTTAGTTCTCTTTTTCTGGCACTGTTTCAGCAGGTTTTTGGGCGTTTACATAATCATGGGGAAATCCTATATTATTAACAATCCCCCTCCCCCCATTTACCCTATAAATGCCTACTACTTTCAAACCCACGTCATGGTGGAATCACAGCACAAAAACAGAAACCTTAGAAAAACAATGCCACCTATTACGGCGGCAATTACGCCTATTGGCAAAGTACTCTCCTCACTACAAAGAGCGATTCAATAGCGCTGAGATTGATGTCCAAAAAATTAAGACCTTAGAGGATTTTTCACAACTCCCGTTCACTTCTAAGCGAGACTTAGCCTCGCCTAGAGATTTTATTATTCAGCCGTCTACTGAAGAGCTGAAGAAAAGTCCTGCAGTTGTCTTACGTTCACTTTTGAAAGGTGTTAAATCCACAAGAAATGAACTTGTGCATGAGTTCAGGCCTATCCAAATGACAAGCACGACTGGGCGTTCATCGGAGCCAGTCCCCTTTACCTACACTCATCGAGATTTAGAGGTGTTAAATGAATCCGGTCGACGCTTACTTCAATTAGCAGGCATTAACTCATCTTACAAAACGGTTAATACATTCCCATTCGCGCCTCATTTGGCATTCTGGCAAGCCCATCAAGCCAGTGTCGCAGCTAATATGTTTATCGTCTCCTCAGGCGGAGGCAAGACCATGGGAACCCATGGCAATTGTAATTTAATTACAAAAATTAAGCCCGAAGTTATCGTGGCCATGCCAACCTTTCTTTACCATTTGTTACAGCATGCTAAAGAAAACGGCTTGCGCTGGCCTCACCTCAAGACCGTGCTCTTAGGAGGAGAAAAAGTACCCGAAGGCA
>CALLBE010000008.1 GCA_938001985.1 uncultured Verrucomicrobiales bacterium
CAAATCAAACGATCGATATCTGAGAACTCCAATCGCTCTCTACCAAGATCACTCAACAAAGCATGGGTCACCCCAGCCAGAACCGTCTTAGCGCCATGTTTCTTTAAGGCCTTAGCCGCCGCGATTAAGGTTCCTGCAGACTCAGTCATGTCATCAACGATCAAGACGTCCTTGCCCTCAACCGTACCAATAACATGCTCAGCTTCAACTTGAGTTGCGCTCACTCGGTGCTTCGCAACAATCGCCATAGGCGTTCCTAATACTTCAGAAAAAGCTCTGGCTAGCTTAGAACCGCCAACATCAGGAGAAACAACCACTAAATTACTTGTATCCAACTTTTGCTCTCTCAGATACTTCACCAAAACAGGAACCGCATGTAAGTGATCAACAGGAATATCAAAAAAGCCACCAATTTGCGGAGCATGCAAATCAACCGTTACCAAACGATCGATTCCAGCACTGGTTAAAAGATTAGCCACAAGCTTAGCCGTGATCGGAACTCTCGGCTTATCTTTACGATCTTGTCTTGCATAACCAAAGAAAGGAACAACTGCGGTGATTCTTGAAGCACTCGCACGGCGAGCCGCATCCACCAGGATCATTAGCTCCATTAAATTTTGATTAGTCGGCAAGCAAGTTGGCTGAATAATAAAGACATCTTGCCCTCTAATATTCTCTTTAATCTGAACTGAAGTTTCTCCATTAGGAAAAGCACTGACATCTGCTGGAGTCAATGGAATCCCTAAGACTTGAGCCACCTGTTCAGAAAAGGCGCGGTGTGCGTTACCTGTCAGCAATTTCATTTCAGTTCCAAACATGTATTTAGCCTCAATATATTTGCGATGAATTCAACTGAATTATCTTCCTTTTTTTATTTCGCTCCTTTTGAGAAAAGAACCGCGGGTATTGTTTTTAATATCAACTTAAAATCTAACCACAAAGACCAGTTGTCAATATAGTCCAAATCCATTTTCACCCAATCCTCAAAACTCGTAATTTCATTTCGCCCTCCGGCCTGCCAAGTGCAGGTAATTCCTGGCTTCACACTCAATCGTCTCCTATGAGCTGGCTTTTTAAATAGCTCCACTTCGTACAAGGGCAACGGCCTCGGTCCCACTAAACTCATATCGCCCAATAAGACATTAATCAGCTGGGGCAACTCATCAATACTGGTTCGTCTTAAGAAATGCCCTCCAGGAATCACACGAGGGTCGTCCGTTAATTTAAAGACTGGCCCGGACATTTCATTCCCATGCGTCTGCTTCAGCTCCGCCAACTTAGCTTCCGCGTCGACATACATAGTCCTCAACTTCCACATCTTAAAAGGATGCCCATACTTCCCTGCTCTTTTCTGTTTAAAGAAAGCACTCCCTTTCGGATCATTAATTTTTATGATCACAATGGCCACGGCAATAGGAATCGCCGCTAGCAACAGCCCTAAAAACGCTCCGATCCTATCAAAAAAGGCCTTAAACACTAAGCTCCACGACATCTCGGGAGTTGATGAAAAAATAAGTAACGACACACCACCCACACTTGAAACAGAAGGCTTTGCTATGCTCGAACTAAACACATCACTGACTAACCAGACCTTAACCCCCAGTGATTCGCAAACATTAATGAGGCAGTTCAACTGATCTAAACTGACTTCACTGGAAACAAAAACCACTCGCTCTATGGCCAATTCAGAAGTTATTTCTTCCAAGTCAGTTAAAAGAGACGAGTTCAATGGCAGGCTTTTAACATGCTCAATCACCAAAGCCTCTTCGTCTGAGAGTTTAGCAATAAAAGTATTTATCTCCTCATCACTCCCCACATAAAGAACCCGTTCCTTATTAGCCGCATGCAATTTCCGATGCTTTAAATACTGCCTAATAATTAAATGCCTTATAAATATTAAGACTCCTGCACCCCCAACCGTACCAAATAAAATAAAACGCGAAACCGTATGCCATTTTAATACAAGCGACAAGGTTGCGACCGTCAGAGTCACCAAGACTAGAACCTTGAATAATAATCCAGCAAATTGAACACCATTAACTTTTGAAGGGCTTTCATACTCTCTAAGAATAGAAAGACCGAAAGGAAGACCAAAAACAATCAACGCAATAAAATCAGCATTAAAATTTCTTAGATCCAGAGGAGGGATATCGGTGAAAAAAGGAACCAATCCGCATCTTAAATAAACAACTAAATAATAAGTAAAGTAAACCAACCCTGCATCACAAAAGAGCAGAAAGGTTCTCCTTAAATAGTTATCATTTAATATCCTCCTCATCCTTTATTAAATTTAGAATAAAATTCACCCCCCATAGGCATCACCCACTCAGGTTTAGTTGTATCAACTTCCAGGAGTTTAATTAACTCTAATTTATCTTTAATTTGATCTTCAATAGCTTTGGCCGATTCTCTCCCAAAGGTTTTATAGAGATAATGCCGAGTTCTTCTTCCCTTCAACAGTTTTTCACACTCCAAGAGCAACCAATACGATTCTTCTGGTTTTCTATCTAATAAAGCTCGTTCACTTGCCAAATACAAATGGTATAGATAGTGAGCTTGCGCCCCTAAAAACTGGTGTTTAGCATGCCCCTTCTCTAAGTAGTTTCGCCAAATTCTCTCAGCCTCTGAAAAATCTCCCGCTTCGTCTAATGCATTTGCGTAGGTTTTTTGAAGGTAAAACGAATAAGGATTCTTTAAATAAGCCTGTTTGATAAGTTCAAGCTTTCGTCCTAAACCTGCCTCAATTTCAGCCTCCGCTAATAAGCTTTTTGAATTG
>CALLBE010000009.1 GCA_938001985.1 uncultured Verrucomicrobiales bacterium
GAGAAGGGATTGAGGTCGCTCCTGCGGCCTGTTAAATTACCTTCTTATTTATGAAAAAGCAAACGCAATTCAAGACCTATATTGGAGTCGACCTCGGAGATAGAAAACACCAAATTTGTGTCACTGACAAGACTGGAAATATTATTAACGAAAAGAAAATTGATAATAATCGAGATTCGCTCAGCACATTAGTTGCTGATTATCCAGATTCACTTATAGCCTTAGAGGTGGGTACGCACAGCCCTTGGATCGGTATTATTTGGGGGCTTTAGGAGCGAGTGTGGTGGTTGCCAATCCTAGAAAGGTGAAATACATTTCTGAAAATATTCGAAAAAGTGACAAGAGAAACGCTCAGGTTTTAGCGAAATTTGTTCGTGTTGATCCCGAGCTTCTGTGTCCGATAACGCACCGCAGTGAGCTTTCTCAAAAAGCGTTGTTGGTCATCAAATTACGAGATGCGTTAACCCGAACTCGAGTCATCAATAGTGTGGCATTACGAGGTATGTTTAAATCGCTAGGGATTCGTCTCCCGAGTTGTAGCACGGTGAGTTTTGCCACCAAGGCTCGAGCGTTTATCCAACAAGAACATCCTGACTTTCAGGAGCTACTAAGACCGCAAGAACTAATACTAAATAAACAACTCCTTACCCAATCTAAAAATCCAAAATATGGGGAAACAATCAAATATAAGCAGTAGGTAATCGAGTATAGTCAAGGCCTCTCCAAGCGCATCCACTTCTTTTTTAGAGTCCAACTTATAGGAATAACCTGCCATAAAAAGAGGAACCACCCACCCCAGGAAAAACTAGACGCAGAAAACCCCACTGAAGCAGAGAATAATAATCCGTAAATCTTCCATATCACTCGCTTGAACTAACTGCTAAATCTGGAATTGTAAAATGAGGCATTATAAACACTGGTATTAACGATAAACCCGATCAACTCGCGATGTGATTCGGGTTAAAATCTCCCAAGGAATCGTTTGCGCGTCCTCGGCCACTTCTAAGATCGGAATATGATCTCCAAAAAGCTCAACCACATCACCTGCTTTTGTCTCTGGAATGTCTGAGACATCAATCATAAATTGGTCCATCGTCACTCGCCCCAACACAGGACACCGCTGCCCGTTTAGCCACACATAACGCCCCCCTCTAGAGAGCCGAGGGTAGCCATCGCCATAACCAGCCCCCACGGTGGCCACTAAGGTTGGTTTTTCCGTCACGTAGGTCCTGCCATAGGAAACACCATGCCCGGCTGGCAGCTCACGAACCAAGGTGACTCGAGCTTTCAGCGCCAAGGTTCGCTTCAGCTTCTCTTGAAACTCAGGCAAGGGCGATACACCGTAAAGCATCAACCCCGGTCGAGCTAGGTTTGCTTGCTCTGATTGATAGCCCAAGAGGCCTGCCGAATTCGCAATATGAATGGATTCAAACTGAGACCTCCCTCCCAACTCCTCTACCAAGCCATCAAAAACTTCATGCTGCTTAATGGTAAAAGCCTCATCCTCGTCAGCAGATGGCAAATGACTGGCCACCCCCTTGATTAAAATTCCAGGCAACGACTTCAAGCTCTCAATCTCTGCCTTTAATTGACTTGGCAGATAGCCACCACGCCCCATGCCCGTATCCACAGCCAAATGAACATTCAAAGGCTCTTCACGCCCCAGTGATTGATTTAAGTCAGAAAACGACTGCGCCTCTTGGTAACTCGCAACACAGGGAACCCAGCGGTTTTCAACAATTTCCAATCGTTCAGAAGCCAAGGTAATCCCCAGCAAATACTTAGGCGTCTTCACGCCCGAGGCCTCCAACAGTCGAGCCTCCTTCACGTTTGCCACGCCTAAAAAATCAACACCTTTTGACTCAAACCATTGCCCCACGGAAACCAAGCCATGCCCGTAAGCCCCAGCCTTAACAACCGCCATGATCTGGCAGGATTTCCCCTCATTCCCTTGGTAGCGAAAACGATCACGTGCCACCTGTAAATTATGAGCCAAGGCTTCATATGAAATCTCAGCCCAAACTCGAGAATCAGGCATGATATCAATAGCAGGGGAACCGGTTTCCATAAGCGTCACTTGTTTAATTAAGACTTCTGAAAGTCTTCTAGTTTCCTCAACACCCAGTCCTTGAACGATGGCTCCTCACGAGGACACTGATCTCTCAAGGTTTGGAGGGCTTGGTCGGTCACACTATCCGCTGGCAAATTACGTCCAAAAATAATATCCTGCTCAAATAGCACATCCCCAGTCGACAAGGTGCAAGCTCGCGCAATGGTGTTCTCAAGCTCACGAACATTACCCGGCCAACGATGCGCCTGAAGCGTGGTTAAGGCCTCACGACTGAGCTTCATTTTAGGTAGCTGATTTTTTCTCAAAAAACGTTGTAAGAAAAACTGACTCAACAACGGAATATCCTCCACACGCTCTCTCAAAGGCGGCAAGGTGAGTTCAATCACGTTTAAACGGTAATATAAATCCTCCCGAAAGTTTCCTCGAACAACCTCCATGGCAAGATCCTTATTCGTCGCCGCCACAATACGCACATCGGTTTTTAAAACCTCATTCGACCCCACTCGAGAAAAGGTCCCCCCTTGGAGCACTCGTAATAGCTTCACCTGAACTGGCAGAGGCATGTCTCCTATTTCATCTAAAAATAAAGTCCCGCCATCACACTGCTCAAAACGCCCTTCTCGCCTAGCAATCGCGCCCGTGAAAGCCCCCTTTTCGTGACCAAACAGCTCGGATTCTAAAAGACTGTCAGGGATCGCTCCGCAATTGATCGCTACAAAAGGATTTTTAACCCGAGGGCTGTACTCATGCACGGCGGTTGCAATCAACTCCTTACCCGTGCCACTTTCCCCATAAACAAGAATAGGCGCATTCGATCGAGCGGCTCGCCCCACGACTTTAAACACTTCCTGAAAAGTATCGGAAACCCCAATAATCTGAAGCTTCCCTTTGCGTGGAACAGACCCTTCGGTCTCCTCCACTTTAACACCGACAGCCTCGCGTCTGGCTTCGACTTTTTGCAAAGCCAGCTCCACCACCTTTTTCATTTCAAACGGCAGCGATTCTTTCTTCAAAATCTCTTGAATCCCTAGCTGAGTGGCCTCCACGACTTGACTGGTGCAAGAAAAAGAAGCCGTCATGCACACCAATACCTCTGGAGATTCATTTCTAATTTGGCGTACCAATTCGATACCATCAAATGGCTGAAGCCCAAAATCAGCGATCACCAAGTGAACCTCAGTTTTCCTAATAACCTGGAGGGCTTTATCCGCAACATCACATCGCAAGATCTTAACCGTGTCCGTCTCCAAGTGACGAGTCGCCCAATCTAAATAATCAATATCAGGATCAACGAGTAATATAGTAGTAACTGGTGCTGACATTTTTTTGCCTTTTAATCTTCTTCAACTTTCCCATAGCGGCGACTCCGCTTGGCAAAAGCTTCGAGAGCAGCCTTGAATGATTCTTCTCTAAAATCAGGCCACAATGTCTCTGTTACATAAAGCTCGGCATAACTTAACTGCCAAAGCAAGAAATTCGAAAGTCTCATTTCGCCAGAAGTTCTGATGAGCAAATCCGGGTCAGGGACCTCACGCGTATACAGATGCTGGCTCACGGTCTCCTCATCAATCTCATCAGAGGACAAGGTACCTTGAGCCACCTTATCAGCCATCAACTTCACCGCATCTATGATTTCTTCACGAGAGCCGTAAGAAAGAGCCAACTGAACGACTAACTTGGTGTTTTTAGCGCTTTTAGCTTCAAGCTTAGCTAACTCCTTTTGAATCGCTGAAGGCAGCTTTTGACGACGCCCAATAACGATGAGGCGAATCTCCTCTTCATCCAATCGGCCCGAAACTTCTTTAATGAACTTTTCCAACAAAGACATCAGCCCTAAAATCTCAAGCTTAGGGCGATTCCAATTCTGCTCCGAAAAAGCGTAAAAAGTTAAATACGAAACACCGTGCGCTAAAGCGGCCTTCACACAAGCCTGAACAGACTCAACTCCCTGCTCATGCCCCTGCAGTCTTTTTTTACCTTGAGCCTTAGCCCAACGCCCATTGCCATCCATGATGAGTGCAACATGATTAGGAACTGGTGTGGATTGATCTGAAGACATGAAGCTGGGTGATGATCTTAACTCTCTTAAAAATTCACCCCCGCTGTCAATAGAGGTTTTCCCCTTTGACGCTTAACATTTATTCTTCTTATTCAATCAGCTCTCTCACGGAGCTCTACAGACCTCATTAACCGTTCTATATGGATAAAAAATTGAACCTGAACTGCCTCAAACTCACCAGAATTTGAAGACCGTTATATTAACTTTAGAAAAAAATCATAAATTATAATTTAGTTTCGCTTAAATTTAATGTAACTAAAGTAAGTAAATAAGAATCACCTTTATGAAAAAACTACTACCTCTTCTCACAATTTTACTAGGCCTGACCTCAGCCATTGAACACCAAGTTATTTATGGTGAAACTCTATTGAGCATTGCAAATCAATATAAAACCACTCCCGCTAAACTTAGACAGTTAAACGGACTGACTTCAAACACCATCGAAATTGGTCAAACGCTAATCCTTCCAACCACCAAATCACCTCTCACGCCAGCAGCCACACAAGCCTCTACAGCGAGCCCAGTGGTTACCACTCCAGTCGTAAAAACCAGGACCGTGGCTCCAACGCCTGCTCCTCAACCAGTGAAAGTGGCTCCAAGACCAATTGCCCCCCCAGCTCCAACTCCTGTCGTAGCGCCAGCAGCTAACCCCCAAGTCAACGAAACAGCTCAACAATACACTATTCGATCAGGCGACACCCTCTACAGCGTCTCCAGGCGTTACGGCGTTTCAACCGCACAGCTCATCGAGTGGAACCAAATCTCCAATCCAAACAACATCCCAGTTGGCACGCAGCTCAAGCTCTATGGAGGCCGCACCATCCAAGCTCCAGCAGCGACACAAAGAACAACTTACGCACCGGCGACAGCCTCAGCCACGGCCAGAACAGCACCTATCGCTAATCAAAGTAACGTCAGAACACACCGAGTTGCCTCTGGTGAAACAATCTACCGCATTGCCAAAAACTACGGCATTCGCCAATCGGACCTCATAAGCTGGAATGGCATCACTGACCCTAGCAAATTAGCCGTGGGCCAAGTCCTTTACCTTTATAGCGATGCTTCCAACGTACCAGCACAAACACCAGCTTCCACCTATAACTCTCAAGCTCACCAACCCGCTATCGAAGACTACTCATCATCAGAACCCGTTCGTGAATTTGGCTATGAGGAAACGTCTAAAAACTATCGCGAACGATTCAACTCAAACACTTCTGGCGGTGTTCAGCCTTTACGAAAAAAGGAAATCCATGGACCTCGAGGAAAAAGTAAAATTTTCCGCAATCCTAAGAAGTAGTTCAGGGGCTTATTGCCCTTACTCTCATGTCTCAAAGCTTTTCTTCATCCATCATTTCCGCCACAGATTTATCTGTGAAGTACGGAACCCACACCGTTCTTGACCAAGCTAAAATAAGCATCACAGAGGGCGAACGCATCGGGCTCGTTGGACGAAACGGCGCGGGCAAGTCCACCGCGCTTAAAATCCTAGCCGGCGTCACTCAACCTGACTCAGGCAACGTCTCACTACGTAGAGACTTAAGGATTGGCTATCTCCCTCAAAACTTTGAGCTGGATGAGAACTGCACGGTTCTGGAGAATATCCTAGCCGGTGCCAGTGACATCACAGAAATGATCAGGCAGTATGAGGAAGCGCCTGCTGATTTAGACACCACTGATTTACTGGATCAAATTAACTTACTCGATGGCTGGAACCTAGAGTCTAAAGCCCTCTCCTTTATCAATCACATCAACGCTCCAGCCGGTTCTCGAAGTATTCAGGACCTTTCTGGAGGTGAAAAAAGACGAGTTGCGCTCGCTAAGGCGCTGATCAATCAGCCTGATTTTCTCATTCTAGACGAGCCCACCAACCACTTGGATACGGAAGCGATCGAGTGGCAGGAAAAGTTTTTAGCTAACTACCGAGGCACTTGCCTTTTTGTCACTCACGACCGTTTTTTCCTCGATAGAATCGCGACTAAAATCATCGAACTCTCTGGAGCTTCTTTCATCAGCTACGACGGAAATTACACAGAATACCTACTCACACGAGCAGAGAGATTGGCCAATGAAGCACGCACTGAACATAAACGCCAACGCTTCTTAACCAAGGAGCTTGATTGGGTGAGAAAACGCCCGAAAGCACGAGGATCGAAAGCAAAAGACCGCATGGATCGCTTCTTTGAAATCAAAGAGCAAGAAGCGCCTGAGCAGGAACTGGAAGTTGATCTCATTATACCACCTGCCGGCCAACTCCCAGATCGCGTCATCTCAGTCGATGATATTTCTCTCAGCTTCCCAGATGAAGAACACCCCTCAGGTCAAAAACAACTATTCAGGGACCTCACCTTTAATTTAGAACCCAAATCTTGCATTGGTATCGTAGGGCGTAACGGCTTAGGAAAGTCCAGCCTGCTCAAAGTCATGCTTGGCTTGATCAAACCAAGCAAAGGCTCCGTCACCGTAGGCGGAAAAGCGAAGATCAATTATGTTGATCAAAACCGCCTACAGCTCAATGACGATCATTCAATTTTCCAAGAAGTCGGCGAAGGCTCAGAAACAGTCGCACTCGGTGACGAAACGATTGGACTGCGAACCTACCTCAAGCGATTTTTGTTCGACGATGACCGTATCAACTCTAGGATCTCAACCCTCTCAGGAGGGGAACGCTCACGAGTCTTATTGGCTAAAATATTAAAGCGTGGTGGCAATGTTCTCGTCCTCGACGAACCCACTAACGATCTCGATTTAAACACCTTAAGAATCCTAGAAGAAGCCCTATTACACTTCAAAGGTTCAGCCTTCATCGTTTCTCACGATCGCTATTTCTTGAACCGAGTTTGCACTGGAATCCTCGGATTTGAAGGCGAAGGAAACTTACACTATCAAGTTGGCAACTATGATTATTATCTAGAAAAACGTGAGGAAAGACGCCGCCAAGAACAGCCGGTGGCTAAAGCTCCTGCAAAATCAAAAGAAAAAGGGTCTCTCAAGTCTAGCCAACCGCCAAAACTAAAGTGGTCTGAAGAAAAAGAGCTAGAAACTCTAGAGGATGACATCTTAGAAGCGGAAGAGAAAGCCTCCGCTCAAGAGCAGCTCATGGCTGCCCCTAACTTCTACAACGATCACCCCACCGATTGGCAAGATCACGAAAAAGCACTCTCAGCTCTTCAAAGTAAAGTCACTGAACTTTACGATAAATGGGAGAGATACACGACCATCAAAAGCACGTGGGACGCTTGGAAAGCTAAAAACTAAAACAACTCTGCTTGGTTGCCGTTTTTACGAACCACACTCGTCAACTCACCTTCTTTAAGCTGGGTGTGTAAAATCGCTCCCGCCTTAACTTTACTTGGATTGCTCAACACATTCCCTGACAGGTCTGTTGTGATTGAGTAACCTCGATCCAAAACATTCTGAGGGTCCAGGGCTTTCAACACCTGAGCACAAGCGCCTAGCTTCTCTTTCAACTCAAACAGCCGCTGCTCAGCCACTCCCTTGAGCTTCTGTTGCTGTTGCTCTAATAACTGGCGTTGCTTCAGCATAATAAGCTGTGGAGAAAGCTCTTGGAATCGCTGTTTTAGAATCTCGAGCCGTTGCCTTTTAACTCTTAACTGCCCTTTAGTTACTTGAACCAATCGCTCGCTTGAGTGATCTAATAATTGGGCTTTTTGCTCCACTATTCGTTTGGGCAGTTGTTTTAGAGTCTGTGTTAAATTCTTAAGATTCGAGTGGTGGTTTGAAATTTTAGACTGCACCGCCTCATTCAAGTAATGCCTTTTTTGAGACAACTCAGACAAGAGTTCTTCTCGATTGGGCACCGATAGTTCCGCCGCCGCAGATGGTGTCGGCGCGCGCAAGTCTGATACAAAATCAATAATCGTGTGATCAATTTCATGCCCCACAGCCGAGACCACGGGGATTTCTGACTCATACACTGCCATTGCCACCGATTCCTCATTAAAGGCCCATAGATCCTCAATAGAACCGCCACCTCTCCCAACGATCATCAAGTCCATTCGAGGGAGATCATAGTTTTCATACTGATTAAACTGCTGAATCGCTTTAACAACTTCATGCTCAGCGCCTTCTCCCTGAACACGAACCCCTATTAAATAAAACTCAACGTGGCTCCATCGGCGCTTAAAAATCTGAAGCATGTCTTGCAATGCAGCACCAGTGGGCGAGGTCACTAACCCAATGCGTTTGGGAAAGCGAGGGAGTCCTTTTTTATGCTCCTGAGAGAAATAGCCAGCTTGAAAAAGCTTCGCCTTCAACGCTTCAAAACGCTCATGAAGATTCCCCTGCCCCGCAGATTCCAGCTTACGCACGATCAACTGCATCTTGCCTTGCGCCTCATAAATCGTGGTTTCTGCAAACAGCTTAACTTTTTTACCATCTTGTAGAGGCTCTTTTAACTTACTCGCCGCCCCCTTAAACATCGCGCAAGTGATTTGCGCCTTATCGTCCTTTAAGGTGAAATAAAAATGGCCGCTCGCCTGCTTTCTTAGATTAGAGATTTCACCCGTCACCCAGACTTCACCCACTTGTATCTCAAGCAGATTTTTAAGCTGACGAACTAACCTCGTGACTGAAATGGCTTCACTCATATTATTTATTTACCTTGAGATGATATATCCTGAATACGAAACCTCATTGGCTTCTCTCACATGTATCCAGCGCAATGCATAAAGAGGCCCCCATGAATCACGAACAGCGATCTCTTGAGTTTCTTCATTATAGCCAATAATTGCACACATATGAGCCGAATCCTGTTCTTCGTTTCCTATAGTACCTAAATTCTGTTTCAATAGCTCGGGGGATAGTTTAACATAGCGATTCCAGTCTGTTTTAGCACGCAACTGCGTTCGCTTATTAGCACTGGCATTATAAGCGTTGGTTGATCTCATGACCCATAAAATAGGATACCCCTTATTGATCTGTCGCTTAACCGCTGAAAACTTAAGAGGGTTCAGATTTAAAGAACGAATTGACCTACCTTTGCCACCGGCTAAAACTTTTAGTGTTTTCACCAAGACGGATATACTCGTACCGCCCTCACCTGAGCTTTCACACTCATTTGCCAGTATATACATATCAGCGTCCACCCCCATATAACTTAAGACACTGGCTGCCGTCGCGGGAACACAATAACCTTTAGGCCCCTGATCTATCATGGGAAGGTTCTTCAAATAAACATCCCCAGTCTTCTCTTTAACTATATTTTTCTCCAAACGGTCTCTCAACTCAATATCAGAAACTCTCACGGTCTTACCACCTGCATCAGCGAAAGCCTTAGGGATAATCTCAAGCCCTACGTATTTCTTTTTCACATAAGATAAAATAAAAACGTGCTGGGTGTAATCCCAACGCTGGACACTACGTCTCAGATTTCCCTCCCCATATCGTTGCTTGGAAGCAGGACCTAAAACCTCAGTCAATCGGCTTTCAATAACTTTATAATCCTGTTTTAGTAATTTGGATAATTCACGCGATGACGCTTTGCCGCTATCACCCACATTGGCAAAAACCATGTTAACACTGCTTACCTTTTTATGGAGGTCTCCATCGATAGAGATCGTGCTCAACATTGATTTTAAATCCGTCTGAGACCTAGCCGCTTCTCTTGTGAAGTACCTCCGATAACTTGATGAAGACTCCGTTTGAGACTCTTTTGGAATATTGAAGTTAGAGGCCATTTCACTAGCCTCTCGATGCCAGAGAGTCTGGTTCATCAAAAAAAACGAATAACCTAGCACCTCATTCAGTTCTTGGGACTTATCTTCAGCTTTTAACGCCTCTTCCTTAAGCCCTCTCAAATAATCTTGATCTTCTTGAATCAGTGACGCGATGGGAACTTTATAAACCTTCCCTGTATTTAACCTTAAAACAACCTCCTGAGAGGTCATTTTTTTAACTTCTGCAGAAATCTTTTTGCCTTCTAAATTAGTCCACACTCGCTCCTCCGCTAAGAGCAGAGGAAGACTCAACAAGAGGAGTACTAGCTTCAGCATTTTTTAAGACTTCGATGATTTAGGGTCAAAAGCATCGCGCAACCCATCGCCTAGGAAGTTAAACGCTAAGAGCGTCAGTGTGAAAAACAAAGAAGGCCAGACCAATAACGGCAGCGCAGTTTCCAAATAATTCGCCCCTTCCTTAATCAACGTCCCCCATGAACTGTTCGGAGGTTCAATCCCTAAACCGATAAACGAAAGGGTCGCTTCATACAGAATAAAGCTGGGAATGGTCAAGGTAGAGTAAATGATAATCGGGCTGAGAATATTGGGGATAATATGCTTAAAAATCAAAGACAAGTGCCCCAGCCCTAATGAACGACCTGCTTGGACATACTCCATCTTAGAAGTTGCCGCAGCAGCAGCCTCGACAATACGTCCCATCGTTAACCAACCAAACGCGCCAATGGCCAAAATCAACGGTGCTAAGTTACTAAATCTAAGCACCAAGTCCGGACTCCAATTCCAAACATGAATCATATGATCAGAAGCCTCTTTGATATTATTTTCAATCGCATCACGGAGTAAAATCACGAGGATTAAAAAAGGCAACGCCATCATACCATCCACGACCCTCATCATAATATCGCGAGTGCGTCCACCGATATAACCCGCTATACTTCCATACACCACGCCGATTAAGACCGTGATCATCGAAGCTCCAATCCCAACCAATAATGATATCTGCCCTCCATATAAAATACGGGCTAAAAAATCACGACCCAGCTGATCCGTTCCCAACCAATGATCCACTGAACTCGAGGCAAAGCGGTTGCTCAAGTCTTGTGAGTTTGGATCCAACTTAATCCCTGGCAAATAAACAACGATGAATGAAAGTACACACATCGTTGTGATGAAAAAGAAACTAGCGACGGCCAATTTGTTATTACGAAGACGCAGCAACGCATCATTCCACAACGAAGAACCTTTCTCAAATTCTATAGCAGAACCTTCTTTCGGCTTCACTTCACAAGATCCTTTCTAAGTTGAGGGTTTAACCACACCTGTAATAAATCACTGAACAAATTAGCCCCCATAATAATCACTCCGTAAAACAAGGCCAAGCCTTGAACTATAAAGATTTCATTCCCAGTCACCCCTTTCACAAAATGCTGCCCCATCCCTGGGATTTGGAAAACACTCTCAATCACAAAAGACCCGGTCGTGATCGCAGCAAAAGCAGGACCAATATAACTAATCACTGGCATCAACGCGCCTCGCAAACAATGGCGAATGACAATCTGGCTCATAGGCAGCCCCTTAGCCTTTGCCGTACGAACATAATCCAAGGACAAGACCTCCAGCATCCCACCTCGCGTCAGTCGAGCGACATAAGCTGCCACACCCAACCCCAAGGCGATGGCTGGAATAATTAAATCACTCACCCCTTCCATCCCAGCCGTTCGGATAAAAGGAACTTTCGTCGCCACTAACACTTGGAATAAAGGACCTGAAACAAATACCGGAATACAAATCCCCAGCATCGCAATCAGCATAGTCCCGTAGTCAATCCATGTATTTTTATACAAAGCAGCCACCACCCCCAACGGGATTCCAACGCCCAGTGCATAAACCATGGCAAACAGCCCTAAAATTAAAGAATAAGGAAAGGATTGTTCAATTAACTCCCCCACCGAAAACCCCTGATACAACTTCAAACACGGCCCCAAATCAAAGCGGAAAATCAAGTTGAACCAATACTTCACATACTGCTCTCCATAACGCTCCAAGGCCGCAACCTTAGGCGGGAGATTCCATTCTTCTATTAAATAAAGCTCCGTTGAGGTTTGAGCAAAGCCGTACTTTTCATTGATTTTTTCCATCACATGAGCCGGCACAGCCTTCTCATCTTGAAACGGGTTTCCAGGCTTCATCCGAACCAATACAAACACCACACTCACCAAAGCTATTAAGGTGAGTAATGATTGTCCCAATCGTGATAATATAAGTGAAATCATTCCGGTTTAGTACTAAATTCGATAAACTTGTAGGGATTGTTCCCCAATAAAAGTGGGTTCCAATTCTTAACTCTCGGGTCCAATAAATACATCTTAGTAAACCAGAAAACAGGAATAATAGCCGTGTCTTCTAAAAATAACTTCTCCGCTTCGGCTAAGATAGAAAAACGCTTAGCAGGATCGGCTGTATTCGCCGCTTTATCCAATAAAGCTTCATAAGGTTCACTGAACCATCCCGTGTTATTATTACCATTTCCTTTCGTCCACATGGTTAAAAAAGTAGTGGGGTCTAAGAAATCACCTAACCAACCGGCAATACACAGATCGTAATCTAGACTGTGTTGCCTTTGCAAATAGGTGGCCCAATCAAAAGTCGATATACGAATATTCAGACCTAAATGCTTCCTCCACATTCCTTGTAAAACCTCAGCCGCTCGCTTAGCCGTATCTGAATCTGTCACCATGAGCGTTAAGGTCTGCTTCCCATCAAAACCTGATTTCTCAAGTGACTTCTTCGCTTCTTCTGGATCAAAATAAAAGACCTTAGGAGGCTGATAATCTTCAGTCGGAGGGGTTAAAGAATAGGCCGCTTTCTCGCCGCCACCTTGCCTTACCGTATCAATGTATAATTGGCGATCAATAGACAATGCCAAGGCCTTGCGAAAATGGATATTATTCAAACTCGGCTTCGTGACGTTCACACGAATGAAACGCGTCCCATAGTCTCCCTCCGCGCGAACCCATTCTGGATAGTTTTCATAAAAATGGGCACGCAGTTCTGATGGAATTCCATAAGCTTTATGAATCAGCCCGTCCTTGAACATTCGAGCTTCCGTGTAGGCATTACTCACAGGCAAAAAACGAATACCGTTTAACTTCACCTGTTTGGCATCCCAATAATACTCATTGCGCTCAACCTCGATCGAATGCGTTAGCACATGAGACTTCATTTTGAAGGGACCATTGGAAACAATGTTCTCAGCCTTACTCCATAAGTTCCCTCTATCATCCATAGCCCCATGCTTATTGACGATATGCTTAGGAACTGGGAACCACGTGAAATGCTTCGTGATTTCCGGTAAAAAAGGCATGGGATTATTCAAAACCAATTTAAGAGTCAAATCATCCTCAGCCCAGACCTTGACTTGTCCAAAGTCTTTAATTTTTCCCTTATTAAAATCCTCGGCACCTTCGATATAATAAAGCATCTCAGCGTAAGGGCCGCCTAAGTCAGGAGAGAGAATTCGTTGAAAAGCATAAGTAAAATCATGCGCATTCACAGGACAACCGTCAGACCAGCGAGCCTCAGGCTGCAAATAAAAAGTCCATTGCTTGAAGTCTGCCGAATGCTCCCACCGCTCCGCCGCGCCAGGAATAGCCACGCCATCTTTTGAAGGATGATCACCAGCCAAGCCCTCAAACATCGACCTCAAGATATTATTCTCTAAAACCCCTGACACTAAATGAGGGTCCAAACCTTTCGGTTCATTACTATTGCCAAGTATTAATATCCCATCATCAGCCGCTACCTCAGCAGGCTTCTTAGATTTACAAGAAATCAAGAAGCCACTGCTTAGCAATAAAAACAGGACACTCCACGATCGCTTATTCATAACTTAATTTAATCTAATCTAATGGGTTTGAGTTGAATAGAAATAAAAAAGCTACTTCTTCAGCTTAATAATCTTCACCTTTTTAGGAGCCTGCATGTCTTGAATGAGAGAGCCACTAGCATTCCCCTCTTCAGTAGAATCTGAAGCCTCTCCAGTTCCGAGTGCATTCTTCAGAGCACCCTCCACCAACTGACCGCAATGAATCTTCATAGGTGGCAACGGCCCCAAGGACTCCGAAAGCTCTTCAGAGTTCAACGCCTTCGCCTCTTCAACACTCTTGCCTTTTA
>CALLBE010000010.1 GCA_938001985.1 uncultured Verrucomicrobiales bacterium
TCAACCCGATGAAGGCGAGATCATCCTAAATGGAATTTCCATGCAAAAACACCCTCGGGAAGCCAAAGCTCAGTTTGGTTACGTGCCTGAGAACGCCCCTCTTTACTTGGACATGTCTGTTCGTGAGCACCTTAAATTCCGAGGTCGTCTCCAAGGAATTTCGCTTAAAAACCTGAGAACCTCTGTCGATGAGGTGCTTGAAAAATGCGCTCTCGAAGGCGTTAGAAACCGCCGAATCAAATCTCTTTCCAAGGGCTATCGTCAACGAGTTGCTTTAGCTGACGCTCTCGTCGGCTCTCCCCCTATCATCATTTTAGATGAACCAACTAACGGTTTAGACCCTCACCAAATTGTTGCCTTCAGGAATTTATTGGTAAGCCTAAAAAAAGAACACACCTTACTCGTCTCCTCTCACATTCTCAGCGAAGTTGAGCAAATAGCCGACAAGGTAATCATCTTAAATCAAGGGAAGGTTATTTCATGCGACCACCCTTCAGAAATCATCAACAACTTACGAAAAGTTGGCGAAGTTAACGTTGAATTGAGAGGTGATTTGGATTTCATCTGTGAAGAAATAAAAAACCTCCCACAAGTCAAGCGCGTTACCTATGTCAATGAAAACGACAAGTGGCTCAAGCTCAATGTCTTTTCTGACACAAACAGCGGAACACGAGCGTCAATAGCCAACTTGGTGAAAAAACATAACTGGGAGTTACGAACCTTAAACCGTAACGACATTAATTTAGAAAAAGCATTTGTAGAACTGACTACAGACTAACACTCAACATGACCGGCTCAAAAACCAATCTCTGGACCTCTCTCTCTCTCATCTATATCCTCTGGGTGAGAGAAACCAAAGCCTTATTCTCATCCCCTATTGCTTGGATTGTCCTTGCCGTCGTCTCCATTATTCAAGGAGCTTCCGTGGTCATGATACTGGAAAACCTAAGCGACCGCGCCGCTGGCGACACCATGGTTTTTCACATAACTCAAGCTCCGCTTTACTGGTTTCAACTCTTGATCATCCCTCCGCTCATCACCATGAAAGCCTTCGCTGAAGAAGAGCAACAAGGGACATTAGAAACTCTCTTAACATCACGAATGCAAGCGATTGAAATCACGCTAGCAAAATACTTCTCAGCACTCACCTTCTTCCTCCTTTTAATCTCTCCTAACCTTATTCATTTAGGACTGATCGACTCGATCCTATCAGAAGACGCCAGACTACCGATTGGCCCCTGGTTTTCTGTCCAACTCATTACTTTCGCCATCGGAAGCCTCTTCATCGCCTTTGGCTGCTGGGGCTCTTCTCTTGTTAGCAATCAACTAATCGCTGGAGTCATCACGGCTGGGATTGTTTGCTTATTTTATGCGATTGGCTGGGTTACTAAATTCTGGGGAAGTAATTTTGCGGCGGCTTCTTTATTTGAAATGATTTCCTGCCGAGAACACCTTCAAGATTTCTCATCAGGTCTGGTTTCTTCATCCACCTTATTTTTCTACCTTAGTTTCTCTGTCTTCATGCTCTGGTGGACGTCTCAAAGTGTCACTTATCGAGCCAATAAACGTTAATAAAATAAATGAAAAAAGATCAACAAGAGCGGCTTAACGTTTTCCAAAAAATAGGAAGATCCTACACCTTCCATGTCATTCTAATTATTGGCGTACTGGTGTTATTGAACCTTGTTTCATTTCAACACCAAATCCTCAAAGATCAAAGTGTCAATGCAACATACACACTCCACTCGGCAACGACTTCATACCTAAAGTCGAATGCCATCACAGAGCGCGAAACCACGATTAAAATCTATGGGCTTTTAACCTCCAAAAACTCGCTACTATTCAAAAGATTACAAACGACTTTTGAGCTAATGAAGCAACAAAACGCTCAACAATTTGAATTCAGCCTCATCGATACCACTCGACAACCCGAAGAAGCCGCAATCATCGCCTCCAATTATGACCTAACACTATCCAGAGAAACCTTAATCATTGACGCTCGCTCACCGAATAATTCCGAAAAAACACATATTAGAATTATTGATGCAGAGGAAATGCTCGTCTGGGGTAAGGATTCAAAAAAGCGCTCTTTCATCAAAGCGATTCAAGACGAGAACATCATTCTCTCTAACCTAATCAAAGCGATCGAGGGCAACTTTAGACAGGCCTACTACCTAACCGATGGTTTTATTTTTCCAGATCTCCAAGAAGAAAACGTACTCTCCACATTGATTCCTCTGCTCAACCAACAGAATATTAACCTTTCACCACTCAGCTTAAATTTAACTCCTAAAATCCCAGAGGATACGAAAGCGCTATTCTTATTGGGACCTAAAAACCTTTCCGAACCTCACATCAAAGCCATTCAAGAGTACGCCGCAAAAAAAGACAGTGCGATATGGATTTCATTCAATGGTAACGAACAACCACAATTACTGCGCAATTTCCTAAGAGACTATGGCGTACACCTATTCCGAGATATTGTCGTCTCTAAGTCTGGAAATAATATTCAGACTTCTTCTAACGTTCTCATGCAAAGTCAAACCGGTCTACTCAAGGGGCTGGAAGGCAACTACACAACTCTTCGAGGCCAAACCTCCAGCCTAACCTTAGACACCACTTCTCAAGAGTGGCAAGCTAGGCAAATTCATAAAGAGCCCATTCTGATTTCTGATAAAAACAGCTGGGGTGAGAGCTCACCGACCACAACACCAATCAGGTACAATCAAGGGATTGACGCACCCGGCCCTCTGGTTCTTGGCGCAGCGATCCAACAGGGAGAAGAAGATCTTTTCAAACAAAACAAGCGCATGGTGGTTTTAGGAAACAATGATTTCTTACTTAGAAAAAACATCACCAAGGAACAACTCGACTTCACTAATAACTTAGTCAACTGGTTGGTCGCCAGAGAAAGCCTGATTGGTATTCACCCGAAAGATTTAGCATTTTACCGACTCACGATTTCTACGGATCAAAAGAAACTACTTCAGAACATTATTCTAGTTGGCATTCCTTGTTTTAGCTTACTAATCGCTATGTTCACGTGGATTCGCCGCAAGCGTTAAGAAGGTTAAGAAACCATGAATAACTGTTTTAAAATAAAGAACCGCTACCTCTTACTTAGCTTCAGCCTCTTGCTGCTGCTATTCGTAGCCAACACCTTCTTTGATTTAAAAACAAACCTACTCTCTGGATACCCTTCTTATAAAATAGGACAGCCAATCAGCCAAATCGATGAAGAATCTATTAATAAATTGGTCATCACAACAAAAGAAGGTCAGGGCTATTACTCGTTTGAAAAACAGGGGGGCACTTGGTTTCAAACTCACCCAACTAAGCACTTAGCCAATCAAACCTATATCAGCTACTTAATTGCCTACCTCAAAAGCTCGTCTATTGAAGACATTATTGAATATATCCCAAGTAAGGCCAAAGCCTATGGAGTTGAAAAACTCACCACCTCTATTGAATACCAGAGCGATAATAGCTATCCAATACTCTTAAAGGTTGGCAACCGAACGGTCTGGCAAAAACAACTCACACAAAACACCTCCGCCTACTCT
>CALLBE010000011.1 GCA_938001985.1 uncultured Verrucomicrobiales bacterium
AAAACAAGACCACCCTGAGATCAAGGCAATTGGCATAGGCGTTCCTGGTTTTGTTAATTTCCATGAAGGCGTTGTCAATGACCTACCCAACGTGCCTGGTTGGAAAAACATCCCAATCAAACAAACCTTAGAATCTCAAACCAACCTACCTGTAAAGATCGATAACGACGTCAATGCCATGGCCTATGCGGAATGGAAATACGGCGCTGGTAAAAACTGCGAGCACATGATCGCCATGACGCTTGGCACAGGGTTAGGAGGAGGAATCATTAGCAATAATCAACTGATTCGAGGCCATCAGTTTGCCGCAGGTGAGATCGGGCACATGACCGTCAACATGGACGCTGCACCCGGGCTATACAACAACCCAGGTGCCGTTGAGAGCTATATTGGCAACCAACCCATCGCCCGGTACATGCAGGAGCAATATGAAAAAGAAGGGCTTAGCTTATCACTGGAAGATTGCAGCCCCTACCATCTGTTTTTAAAAGCCGAAGCAGGCGATGCCACCGCCCTTAGGATTTGGGATCACATCGCCAGTCTACTCGCGTCAAACATAGCCTCGCTATGCTGGGTTTTAAACCCTCAACGCGTGGTGATTGGCGGCGGAACCGCTAATGCAGGCGATATCTTGTTTACCCCGTTAATTGAGAAGGTTAAATCACAGCTTTCACCCGTGCACTCAGCCAAGCTAGAAATCGTGCCAGCACACTTTAAAAATGATGCGGGTAAAATTGGAGCCGCCGCCATCGCCTTAGACAGCTTGAAATAGCCTCACAAAAACATGGAGGTTAGTTATTCAGAGATCCATGAGATTCAGCGTGAGCCTAATCAAGATCTAAATGCCGAGCAATATCACTGTTGATGACTTTTCTGGATTCTGATTCAAAAATCTGGTCATAAGCTTACCCTGAAGCTTCAGAGCCTTCGAGCCGTTCTTTCAGAGCCTTGAATGCCTCTCTGATCATCGAGTGCAGGTGATTTCCGTCGATAAAATGAATAAAATCGATCTCAAGGTTGCGTCCACCCTGGACACACAGTCCCTGTAAGAGGAGATTACCTAGGAAATTAGAAGTGATGAGACCTCCGCTCATGCCGTTCGCATCAAGGCCTCTGAGGTCTGGTGAGACAAATTTGTGGATGTAGGAATCCCTGGTAGCTTCGATATGGCCTTGAAGCGTGGTGCAAATGGCCTTGATAGCTCGAGCACCATCGTCAATAGCTTGTTGACTTTTTGGAAAACCAGTGAGGAGGATTTGATCATTGATCTTTGGCTCCATGTAGGGGTGCAGTTCAAGATATCCCCCTTCTTCTAAGGCGGGGGCTGAATCAGAGGGACCCAGTAAGCGATGGATGCAAAGGTCCACATGCACACCATTGAATGGGCCTTCGTCTTCCTTAATCGTGAAGTTAATACCTTCGCCAATGTGACAGAAGATTGTGTCGCTTGTCATATCTCCAAATCGCCACGGGATACAGCAATCCGAAATACTTAGCCCTTCAGCTTCTTTGTCGAGACAGTGCCTGGCGGTAAGGATAAAGTATTCGTCGAGCAGTTTGACAATGTTCGCGGTGCCTCCAACTGAATAGGGAGACTCAGGATCATCCGTATTCCATAAAATTGGCCGCGCAAAGCGAACCATCTGCTCGGTGCGGTCGACGATGGTCATGGAGTGAAGATTTTTTTAATGAGGAGTTGATTCTAGGAACAAATGAAACACGTTGGGGTTATTAGTTTAAGAAAATATCATTAGGGGGTGCGTAGTCGAGACATTTCGGTTGTCGGGAGTTGAGGTTGTCTTGAAGAAACCCAATACTGACTCATGAGGCGTACGCTGGTGTCGAGACTGATAGAACAGCCTCTTTTTCTAAATTCTCCAGTAATTCGTGGAGCATTTTTGCTAACTCTCTAGCGCTCCTCGTTTTTTGTAATTTCAAATAATATTAACGCGACTACGCCAAAAATAGACGTAATAAAAAGCCAGCCTGCTTTTGAAAAATAAGGCAACTCCTCTTCGTTTTTAATTTCTTTCCTTAAAGAGGCAACGCAGACAATGTTTGCCAATAGTATCAGGAGGAGAATCGCGTCGACCATTTAACTAGCCTTTCTTAACCACGGCATACGCGTTATGCGTATGGATAGACTCGTGATTGGTCACACGGATTTGGTAACGGTCAATGGATGAAGAGTCATTGAGCTTCAAGGCTACATTACGGACCAAATCCTCGACAAAAACAGGGTTTTCATACGCTAATTCAGTGACGTATTTTTCATCCGGGCGTTTTAATAAATTGATTAAAGGAGCACTGCCACAGCTCTCCACCCATGTGATAATGTCATCAACGTGTAAATACTCATTGGTGTGAATATCTAACTCGACATACCCTCTTTGGTTGTGGGCTCCGTATTTGCTGATCTCTTTAGAACAAGGGCATAAGGTCGCCACAGGAACGATCACCTTATAAACGCTAAATAAACAATGGGATGAGACTTTTTTAAGGCAGATATCACAGCGAGATCCCTACGCCTATCATGTCGTGATTGGGGACGGTGCAGGCTTCCACCACCAAGGAGGTGAAAGTAACTTACCTAGCAATATTCACATCATAGAGTTACCTCCTTACTGTCCTGAGCTTAACCCAGTTGAAAAACTCTGGGACATCGTTAAAGACGGAATATGTAATCGGGACTGGCAGACGATGGAAGATTTGGAAAACCAGCTTATCGAAAATCTACGTCCATATTGGGAGGCTCC
>CALLBE010000012.1 GCA_938001985.1 uncultured Verrucomicrobiales bacterium
GCTTTGTTGGTAGTGCTTATGCGAGTGTTTTTCCTCTTAATAAAGTAGAGAAAGCAGTACCTGCGGATGCAAAGGAAGGTGTCATTAGTTTTCGTTTCGAAAATAATACGGAAAAGCCTTTTAAGTTTAAAAACTTCTCAGTTTCCTGCTCGTGCTTAACCGTTGAAGTTTTTCCAAAAGATTACGCCTTGGGAAAAGAAGTTCCTCCAGGTGTGGCGGGTCGTGTGGATGTTACTTTTAATATAGGCACTCGAGTTGGGAGGGTGCCTCAGCAAGTCGTTACCCACCTTCTGCTCGAATCGGGAGAGATTAAAACAGAGACTTTAACCGCAACCTTGATGGTTCCCAAGCTAGTTGAGATCACGCCACCGACTAGTAAATGGACTGTGGGTGAGAAAGATAGGAAAGAAGTTGTGATTAAGATTTCTCAAGGGGCTGGGATTGAGGTGAAAGAATTGAAGGCGATGAACGCTCACTTTGAATACTCGTTAAAAACCATCAAGGCCTTTGAGGAGTATCGTGTTTACCTGACGCCTAAGAAACTAGATGGTCCGGCTTTTTCTTCCTTTGAGCTTAAGACGAATTCTAAGGATCTGCGTTATAAGTCGCTTCGTTTTTACGGACTGATTACAAGACCGCGGTAAATCTTAATAAATGCTTATTGCTCTAATTTTTAGAGCAAGGTACAAAGTCAATATGTCTGATATCTGTTGCATGATTACTGATAATGGCTCTTACCGACCGGAGTCTACTTTTAGTTTGAGAGATTTGGCTAAGCGATTGGGCGAAAAAGTAGGTCATGAAATCCATGCCGTCTCTTTACTGCATTCGATTAAAATTCATCCAGACAAGTTAGAGGGAATCCCTGCTGAGATTTTTGAGCCGTTTGTGATTAAAAAAAGAGAGGAGGGTGTGAACCGATTTTTAGTCACACCTATGTTTTTTGGTCCCAGTGCGGCGATTATGGAATATATTCCTCAACGTGTTGAAGCTTTGAAAGCTGAGCTGAATTGGCCAGAGCTTGAAGTGAGAGTGGCGCCTTGTGTGGTTGATTTAGAAGATCCGTCGGACACCCGAATGGCTCAAGTTTTAGTTGATCAGATAGAAAAAGCTAAGGTAGAGGCTGGTTTCAGCAAACCCTCCGTTGTGGTCGTGGATCACGGGGCGCCGCGTATTAAGGTGACGGAAGTTAGAAACCATGTGACGGAGCAAGTGAAGGCGATTTTAAGCGAAAAGAAGGGTGATTATGCCGAGGTGGTTGCGTCCTCTATGGAGAGACGAGAAGGCGACGAGTATGCGTTTAATGAACCGCTTTTGGAAAATGTCTTAGGGACTGACGGGTTTAAGGAAGACGTTATTATTTCCATGCTATTTGCTTCGCCAGGGCGTCATGCAGGGCCTGGTGGTGATGTGTTTAAAATTTGCGAAGAGAGCTCTAATGAGGCCAGTGATTTGAATTGGGTGATGACGGATTTGGTCGCGAAGCACCCATTGTTAATGGACTTGCTGACGGATCGTTTCCATGAAGGAATGGCTTCTGATCCTGTTTTCTGGAACTCTTCTGAATCTTAATTGTGCTTAAGTTCTCCCGATTGCTTTGCTGGCTAAGCTTGTTGTTGCAAGTGGCGCTGGCGGAAGAAGTTACTGGTGTGTTTTGGAACCTTCAGAACTTTTTTTTAAAGCAGCCGGTGGCTCCTAATGGAGAAAAGCTTAAACCTGTTAAGTTAAAGTCAGAGAAAGAGATTGATGATATTATTCAGGTTATCAAAACCTTAAATCCCGATGTTTTAGGGTTATGTGAACTGGGTAGGCAAGGGGAGCTTGAGCTTTTACAAAAGCGATTAAAGAAGGCCGGGTTAGATTATCCCTATATTAAGGGTGAGACAGGGTCTGATCTTTATCGTTCATTGGGTTTTTTATCCAAATATAAGATTAAGCGAGCGTTTAAGATTGAGAAAAGTACGTTTCGCACAGAGAAAAATTTCCAATCCATTCGGAGAGGTGTTTTGAGTGTTGAAGTTGATTCACCACTGGGCGCGCTGACCTTTGTGGGCGCTCATTTGAAATCGAAAAGACCCATGCGTCACGATGATGAAAAGAAAGTTCGTTACGGTGAAGCCATGCGGTTGCGAGAGCATGTGGTGAAATTGATTTCGCATAAGAATGTCAAAAAACTTGTTTTGTATGGTGATTTTAATGACACGCGAAGCTCGGCTGTGATTCGTATGTTGGGCGGTAAGAGTGGTTATCCGACCAGGCTTACTAAGCTGCCTTTGAAGGGGAAAGATTACACCTATTGGACTCACCACTGGAAAAGTGAGGATATATATTCACGTTTTGACTATGTGTTTTTAAGTCCGGCTCTAAAAAAGAGCTGGGTTCCTGAACGGTCTTTTATTGCCGATAAGACTAAATGGTACCGCTGTTCGGACCACAGGCCTTTAGTCGTTGTCTTTAAATAACAATTATTGCTTGAGCGGTTGGATGTGTGCAACAGAGCTCGTTTTTTTTAGAAGACTTTTGGAGGCGTTGGTGATGTAGCCTATTCGGCAAACCTCCCAAACCTTAAGGTCTTGAATGGAGTTTCCTATATAATCGAACTGTTGATAACCGAATTCTTGGGTGAGTCGGTTGGCTTTTTCTTTTGAAATCAAATTGATCGTGTCTGAGGAGGCAAATAGTTGATCAAAAAGGTTTAGAGAAGAGACCAGCTGTTGAGCGACCTCAATGTTAGCGCCTGTGGCTAGATATA
>CALLBE010000013.1 GCA_938001985.1 uncultured Verrucomicrobiales bacterium
TTGGTTTTATACCCATGTTATTTTCTCAGCATGGGGTTGGCCAATTTTGATTTTCAACTCCCTACGATCGGCCAAAAGGTTGATATTGAACAAAAGAACGGACGCTTTGAGGTTCTCAACCAAGGGAAAAAACTCCGCTTCACCGGGCGTGTTAATTTAAAAAGCGATTCAGGCCTTGAAATCATTGCCGACCATATTGATTTGGATAATCAAAACAAGGTGGTTGATATTTCCGGAAATATACGAATTTACCAAGGAAAGTTAATTCACACAGGTGATCGCGCTACCTTTGATCAAAAAAACCAAACGCTGCGCTCTGAGCATCTCAATAGCCAATTCGTAAAAATTTATTTAAAGTCGGATAAAATCGAAAGCCACTTCGATAAGAAAGGGCAGAAAGTTTATACCGCTCACGAGGCTAAAATCACCACGCATGACAGCAAAAACCCGAACTGGTGGATTCAAGCTAAACAAGTAATCATCCACACCTCCGGCTGGCTGGAGCTGAAAAACTTCACCTACCAGCTTCATGATAAGCCCATTCTCGGGCTCCCCTACTTTGCTCAGCCCTTCAACCGTAATTTAGGCTATTATTTCACGTTGGGATCCGATTCAGCCTGGGGGCGCTTCTGGAACAACCGCTATGGCATCTATTTGTTAGATCAGTATGCGTGGGCTCAGAACTTAGATGGCTCGGCTAAGGTTGTTGGCCAATTTCACTTAGATTACTTAAGCGATAAAGGCTTGGCTCACGGGCTCACCATTTTTGATGAAAGTTCAGACAGTCGAGAAATCAGTGAATGGCAGTTTTACGGACTGGCTGACGACACGCCCAATTTTTCCCGTGATGGCGTCGCTCGCCGCTCGATAGATGACTATCGTTATCTGATACAGGCCAAACAACGCTTTAACATTTCAGACAAACAAACCTTAGATTTAAACCTCAACGTATTCAGTGATTCTTATTATCTAGAAGACTTTGCTCCTGAGGAGTACCGAAATGAACGAGAGCGAACCAACCAAGTTATTTGGACCTATCGCCCAGATAAACAACTGGATGGCCAAATCAGCTTGAGCGTAACGCCACAGTTCAATTCTTTTCAAACCACACTCACCCAGCTTCCTAAACTTCGATACGACCAGTCCTCACATTATCGAGAAAGCCTGAGGTGGAATGGTTTTTCCGAGCTTGGCTATTATCAAAACAGGCTGGCTGACTGGATTGTCGATGACTTGAGCGCAAGGCGAGCCTCAGCTTCCCCCGCAGATCAAGCGACGATAGACTCACTCTTGGCCTCTCCAGAATACAAGCGAGTTCACACACACCAGCAAATCACGCGCCCTATCCAACTCTCCCCATGGCTCAATACCTCTCTCTCAGCCTCTGCTGGGGCTTTGCATTATTGGGATATTGAAGGCTCTTCGCCTTCCACCAAATCGATTGACAGCACTTTTTCTGAGTTTTACCTCGCGGCCAATATTGATTTATTTGCGAATATTCATGCAAAAAATGACGCTCTCTATCACGACGCTTTAGGCTTCAATAGGCTGACCCATATCATTCGACCATTCACCCGTTTTTCCGTCTTAACCAAAGAAAGCTCTAGCGGAGACTTACCTCTCGTAGACGCCTCACTTATCAACACTCGTCCTGTTCAAATCAACTCAGGAGCTTTAGGAGCTTATGAGAATTTAAACTCATGGTCTTTCGTACGAACAGGTGTCGAACAGGCCTTAATCACCCAACGTGATAATCAAAGCTATCAGTGGCTGAAGTGGAGTTCTTACTTTGACTACTACTTTAACGACCCTGCCGGCAATCGCAGACTTTCGAACTGGTACAATGATTTCAAACTAACGCCAAGCCGCTGGAGCCAGTTAACGTGGAAGTCTCAACTCCCTCTGGAGAATGAGACCGGCTTTACCGAGAGCCGTCTCAGCAATCGATTTGCCCCCATGCGCTCTTTAAACATTGATATCAATCACTACTACCTTTCCGATCACGCCTTTCTCCCCGACGCCAACTACTACCAAAGCAAGCTCTACTACCGCCTCACGGATGAGCTAGGCTTTAAGGCTGCAGCCCGTTATAATGCTAGAACTAAGAACTTGGACTACCAAGAGCTAGGCATTCAGAAAAAACTAGACAGCTGGATACTCGGGGTCAGCGTCTATAAACGTAGCAATCTGAACCGCGATGAATACGGTGTCTTTTTAAACCTTCAGCTTCAGGCTTTCCCTCAGCTATCGACGCCATTTAATTTAATAAATTAAATCGTCATCATCCTTCATTTTCTTAGGATCTGGCTTGGTTATTGCGACGGCAATCCATCTCAATTCCTCACTATTATCCAAGACCGCTTTGATAAGCATGGTGATAGGAACGGCTAATAGCATGCCAATAGGCCCCCAGACCCATCCCCAGAACATCACGGACAAAATCACCACCAAGGTCGAAATCCCCAGTCGGCTTCCCGTCATCATAGGCTCTAAGAAGTTACCAATGAAAATATTAATCGCTGAATATCCAAGCAAGGTTCCCGCCCCCAACGGCAGCCCTCCAACCAGCAAGGCAAGGGCGACTGGCGGGATTGCGGCAATCACAGAACCCACAACCGGAATGTAGTTTAATAAAAACGTAATCACCCCAAATAAAATCGCAAAATCAAGACCCAGGAAATAGCAGAGCAACCCTCCTAGGATACCTGTGAGCAAGGAGGCCAATGTTTTAATCCCCATAAAACGTTGAATATCTCTCGACGCCAATAAAACACGCTTAATGTTCGGGCCGTGGCTTTTCGTAATCAAACCGATACGCTCACTGTACTCATCGGCCTCAGCAATCATGAAGATCGCAAGAACAAGAACGACAAAGCTCGTTCCTAAAAAGCTCGTTACAGAACCTAAAACCCCTGTACTCACCGTCCACAGCTCTTTCATGTCAACAATATTCAAGATTTGGTCAATTTCTCGCACCAACGTCCTCATTAAACTCGCTGTTCCGTCTTGATACTGTTGAATTTCAAGTGAAATATCCTCATTCCCCATGGAGGTCAAAAACAACTTCAAGCTCTCCGTAGCCATGCCAATTTGATCTGAAATCAAATTATAATAAGTAGAACTCCATTTCCCCTGAAGATCCCCCAGCAATGCAAATGAAATCAAAGTCAAGGCGAGCAAAAAGGC
>CALLBE010000014.1 GCA_938001985.1 uncultured Verrucomicrobiales bacterium
CATTGCCGCTAACTGGAAAATGAACAAAGGCGCTGCGGAGACGACAGCCTTCTTCAACGAATTTGTTCCTGCGATCGAAACCATGAAACCTACCGCAGACGTCATCATTGGCGTTCCTGCCGTTAACTTGGCCATCGCCACTGCAGCCACAGCCAACTCATCAATAGAGATCGCCGCTCAGAACGTATCACCTTTTGAAAAAGGGGCCTACACAGGAGAGATCAGCGTTTCCATGCTCAAGGAAATCGGCGTAAAATACATCATCACCGGCCACAGTGAAAGACGCACACTCTTCCACGAAAGCGACGCTGATATCAACGCCAAAAACTGCGCCGTCATCGACGCCGGCCTCACTGCTATCTTCTGTATTGGAGAGACCCTAGAAGAACGCGAATCAGGCAAACTCGAAACCGTCCTCAAGACACAAGTTCAAGAAGGCCTCAAAGGCATCTGTGAAAAAGGCATCCAACAAGTTGTCATCGCCTACGAACCGGTCTGGGCTATCGGAACTGGCGTCACCGCCACTACAGACCAAGCGCAAGAAACCCACGCTTTCGTCCGCAGCCTACTAGTAGACCTCTACGGTCAAGACGTAGCCGCTCAAGTGCAAATCCAATACGGAGGCTCCATGAAAGCAGCCAACGCAGGCGAATTACTCTCGCAACCAGATATTGACGGTGGACTCGTCGGCGGCGCCTCCCTAGAAGCCGAAAGCTTCTTAGCCCTCATCGCCGCAGAATAGTTTTTAAAAAACAACCACTCAACGGTTAATCTCAAAAGGGGCCACTAGGTCCCCTTTTTTTATAAGGTCTGGCACTTCAATATTATTTATATCACATACGCCATTATGACAGGCGGTTAATTTTTCCTCTCCTCATTTACAAACTAGAGAAAAACTAAGATCAAAAAAATCTTATTTAATAAATAAAATTTCCATCGTGGTTTTTTGCTGTAGTAATAATGGTCATGCGTATAATTACCATTGCTACAATACTAAGCTTTTTTATTGTTTCTTGTGAGGGCATGAGTCAGCCAAATATTGTCTTTATTTTAGCTGACGACCTTGGGTATGGAGAATTGGGCTCCTATGGACAAGAAAAGATTAAGACACCTCATTTAGATCGCTTGGCAAAAGAAGGTTTGAGGCTCACGCAACATTATACTGGAGCCCCTGTCTGTGCACCAGCTCGCTGTGTCTTACTGACAGGAAAAAACTTGGCACATTCCGAAATTCGAGGCAACAAAGAGATAAGACCTATCGGCCAACAACCTCTCTCATCTGAAGCTTTAACAATCGCAGAAGTTTTTAAAAAAAGAGGCTATAAAACAGGTGCTTTTGGCAAATGGGGATTAGGCGCGCCTGGAACCTCAGGTGATCCTAATAATCAAGGGTTTGATTATTTTTTTGGCTACAACTGCCAGAGAAATGCACATTCTTATTACCCTGAATATTTACAAAAAAACCAAGAGAGGATTCAGATTAACAAAAACCCTATCCCTGGACACCTTCGCAAGCTCAAAGGAATAATTAAGGGCAGCGACTATCGGAGCGAAACCTACGCCCCTGACTTGATACTCGCAGAGAGTCTTAACTTTATTGACAAGCACAAAAACTCTCCATTTTTTCTATATTTGCCATTTGTAGAACCCCATATGGCGATGCAGTCACCTCAAGAAATAATAGACCGTTACCCAAAAGAGTGGGACGATGTTGCTCTCGGTGGCAAAGGCCCTTATAACGGGAAAAAAGGGTACCTACCACATGACAGACCCAGAGCTGCCTATGCGGCTATGATATCGGACTTGGACGATCATGTAGGAGCTGTCTTAAGCAGGCTAAAAAAACTAGGGCTGGATCAAAACACTATTATTATTTTCACCTCAGACAATGGCCCTACCTGGAATGGATTAGGAGGAGCTGATCCAAAATTTTTCAACTCAACGTCAGGACTAAGAGGCTATAAGGGCAGCTGTTATGAGGGAGGTTTACGTATTCCCTGTATCGTTAAATGGCCAAATGTTATAAAACCAGGACAAGTCTCTAATGCAGCCACCTACTTCCCTGATTGGTTTCCAACTTTAAGCACTATCGCAAACGCTTCTTTACCTAAGAATAACAAGCTCGATGGTATTGACATGCTCTCGTTATTTAAAGGAGGAGAATTAACGACACGAAATAGCCCCATGATCTGGGATTTCTATGAATATGGTGGAATCGCTGCCGTTCGAGATGGCGACTGGAAGATTATTCGCCGTAATTTGAGGCGTAAAAATGCTGAAAATATGAACTGGGAACTCTATAACATAGCAAATGATCCTGAGGAGAAAAAAGATTTAGCGGCTTCACACTCAAACATTGTTAAGCGTTTAGAAAAAGCATGGCTAAAAACTCGTACGATTAATGAAAATTTCCGCATTCCCTTTGTGGATGGGAAAAAGGAGCTCTAGGCCCAGCGATTCCTTTAACAACCGTGTTTCCTTAATGCTAAGGAAACGCTTTATATATCGCCCCCTTTTTGATTTTCTCAGTTTTATTCGGGTTATTAAATAGGCTCTCCATCGGGAAGTCCTATTTGCTCTTTTTAAGCCCTAGAATAAATAAAACAGCGACAATTCCCAATTCCGATAACGTGC
>CALLBE010000015.1 GCA_938001985.1 uncultured Verrucomicrobiales bacterium
CGTCTCCTAAAATAGCACTCACCTTATTTGGGTTTTTGGCAGCCCAATGGTAAATAAACAAGCCCCCTCGGCTCACCCCTCTTAAGGTTGGCTTTTTACTCAAACCTTGTTGGGTTAAATAATTATAAAAAGAATCCCAATGTTTCATCGCCCGATCACTACCCAGCATGCCTCCTGTATTGATATGCGCGATATGGTAGCCTTTTTTAAGCAGCTCAATTTGAACTTCTGGATTGTAACCTTGAAATCTGGCAGCCCACAACCACGGAGCTCCTTTAGCTACTTTCTTAGGAACGATAACATAAGCACGAAGCCCCTCTTGTTTAAAATGATAGGCATCAAAACCTTTCCATGACTTTAACGTCCCCTTCCATTGAGCTGAAGCCACAAGACAAGAAAATGCACAACTCGCTATTATCCAAAATTTCACATTCTGTAATTAGCAATTATGTGCTTTGAAATCAAGGTTTCTTACCAAGAAAACGCCTCTAGGGCGATAACCTTAGGCAGGTCGTACCCCTGGTGCTTAATCCACTTCATTTTTACAATGGCAGGGCCTGGTTTATTAAATTTTGTTAGCACTTGGGGATCACAGACCACCAAACGCCCATCTACGGGATTACGATTGCCATCGCTATTTCTATTTCCTGTTTTCAAAGACAACCAACTCAACTTTAAATCTTTTCTATCTGTCTTTTCAACCCATGCATATTGCTGGACCTCTCCCATCAAAACCCCGTCTTTTAGGCTCCAGAATTTTGACTCCTTTAACTGCGAAACGCTTGCCCATGCTTTTAAGTTCAGCCGAGCTCCCTTGGTGGTTTTGACAAAATGAAGGATAACACTCCCCTTATCTGTGGCCCATTCATAGTAATTAGGCGCAACCTCAGACAGCTTTTCTGAACTACCTTTCAACGCTCTAAGCTTTTTCATCGCGGCCTTCGCCTCTTCTTCCGACAGCTTAGAGCTATCAACCCATAAACTCAGATCATCAGAATCCTGACTGCTTTGGATTTTTCCCCAAACTTCCTCAACCGAAAGCTTCACTTCCTGAGTTATTGATTTCTCTGGGTGACTCTTTATCGATTCTGCATCAGAGGGTATTGTTTCCTCAGACTGTGCTTTCTCCACCTCTGCCACTGCCTCTGCCACCGGTTTTGGTTTTGATTTTAATTTCTGCCAGAACAAAAACCCAATTCCCACGTAAGCGCAGCCGATCAAAAAGAACGCCAGCGCTTTGTAAATTCGAGTACGTTGAAGCTGTTGAGCCTGTTGAGGTTTCTTGCCTTCTGAAGCTTGGGCTTTTTTACCACGAGTGCTGCCTGTTCGATTTCTTCGACGGTTTCTAGAAAATTTAGGCCGAGATGGCTGAGACTCCTGCGCTAATGAACTGGATGGGATTTCCTCGCCACTCTGAGGATGCTCTGCATGGCCAGTATTATCAAACAACAGGGGCGTTTCCTCCTCTTTGGGGAGCTTTTTAACAGGTTTAGCCGGCTTCTTCGGCTTTTCAAAAACAGGACGCTCAACTTCTTCAATTTCGCCCTCTTCAAACAAGGTGCCTGTCCCCTTCTCCGGCAGGCTCTCAAACATGCTAAACTGACGATGACAATAGCCGCAAACTGTTGCAGTAGCGACGAGTATAGGCTCTCCGCAATTTGGGTTTGGACATTTTTTTCTTCTCCCCATCTTTGATTAAAATCAGTGCGATTTAACTCCTGTTATTTGTTCCTCACTATTTCACCATTAACTCCACAACTCGACAAGAAATAACCCTCATATCTCTACTTTGTTAAAAAACACCCCTCTCCTCTCGCTCACGATTGGTTGACAGAAAGGTTAGAAATAGATAATCACTAAAAACCTCTTTTAAATATGGCCACTACTCATTCTCCAGAATTTTTAAAATTACAACACCAACGTCTTTTAGACCTTCGCGATAGTTTGCTTAACCAAATGGAAGGCATGACAAAAGACATGATCGATCACAAACCTGAGGGCAGTGATGCTTCCGGTAGCGGCATGCACCAAGGCGATGCTGGCAGTGATACCTACGACAGAGACTTTGCCTTAAACTTACTCTCTCACGAGCAAGACGCCTTGTATGAAATCAATGACGCGATCAAGCGCCTTGATAAGAACACTTACGGAATTTGCGAAATCTCGAAAGAGCTCATTCCTCAAGTTCGTCTAGAAGCAATTCCCTTCGCTCGCCTAACCGTCCAATGTCAGGCTGATTGGGAAAAAGAACATGGCACCAAAAAGTTCCGCCCGAATGACGAAGTGGGCTTCTCAGGAGGAAAAGCGATTTAATTTCTTCCAAAACCCTCTTCCAAGACCCTCAAGGTCTGGATTCAAAACTTACTAAAAACGAGACTCCTGATTAGGGCGTCTCGTTTTCTTTTTTAAACTCCGCCATTTGCTTCAACACCCCTTTAGACGATTGGAAAAAATGAGGCTTGGCCGTCGAGACCCCTCCCGCATTCAACGCGTTGGAGACCCACTGATTACACATGCGTGGGTAATAATAACTATAGGGGGAATCGATAAAGTAACCATGCCCCCACTTCGCCTTCCGAACCGTCTTGGCCTGACCGTTTTCATCTTTTTTAAAACTATTATTTAAGAAAGCCACCAGCCTTTTGCCATAGCTCTCATCAACCTCCACACTCCCTATTTTATCATGTGGAAACACCTGTGACGGTGGCTCATTAAAGCCCACCACCTGAACAATACTAGAACTAGGCCACATCAACGCCTGAGGCACATCAGCCAGCCCCCAACGCTCGGTATAAGCTACATAATCACCCCAACCAAAAACTAAATACCGGTAGGAGTGTAAGGACTCAGGAACATTCAAACCATGCTTCACCACCCACTGAGTCGGCACAATTAAATCACTGTGTAGACTACCGCCGACGACCTGAAGCACTTCTTTTTTTTCAGACAGAGGCTGGGGCGCCACCTTTGGCTTTGGAAAACTAACACAGCTCATCATGCCTAAACATGTGGCGATTAATAAAAATGGTTTCATGAGATAAAATTAACGATAAGTAAGGTAGGTAAAAATAACCACCTCATTTTGATGAGGCCATAGCGGATAAAATCGGAGTGAAATCTGGTATAATCAATGAGGCTGAATCAAAACATTGCTCAATGGTAAAATCATTAGGAACGACAATGCACTGACTGCCTGAGGCCACCGCCGATTGAAGACCAAAAGCACTGTCCTCAAATACTAAAAAATTAGAATCTTGAGAGAATGTGCTCTGCACCTTACGATAAATCTCAGGATTTGGTTTCGCCTGACTCACCTCGTCGCCACAAATAATAAAATCAAACTGAGACTCTAAATTAAGTCCGGATTCTCCTAAAATAATGCGCACGCCTTCTCTTGTCGTCGACGTCGCCAAGGCAACTTTCACATCATCCCACTCAACAATCTCATTAAAAAAGTCTAAAAAACCAGGTCGAACTAAATCTTTAACCTTACTGGATATCTTGGCGCCATAGACCCTCTCTTTTTCCTCAGCCAATAACTGCAACTTATTCATGGGGAATTCGGACGCTGGCAAAAGCTCTTTTAAATACTCCACGGGCTTTCTACCCACACACTGGAGCTTCCACTGAGATTCGCTTAAAGGCTCTCTAAAAGGCTCAATCACTTGGTTAACTGCCTCTAACTGAATCGGCTCATCATCCACGATCAAGCCATTCATATCAAAGACAATGACTTCAGCCCATGAGATTAAGTCCAATATTTTTTTTGATTCAGAGTCCATTGATAGACTCTTCTATAATCTGGACCCACCGTTTTGAGCAATAATTAACTCGCCATTCTTCTCAGAATCAAGAAACTTGACCCAACATTACGCCCTTATCAACTTATGCGCCAATTCAGCCTACACCTAGCGCTCCGGAATTTAAACCCTAAGCGAAGCGCATTTTCCATCCTCACCCTACTCAGCCTCGCTGGAGTCGCCATTGGCGTGTTAGTATTGGCCGTGGTGACCGCAGTCATGGAAGGGTTTGAACGAGACATGAAGGACCGAATTTTAGCCTTCACACCTCATGTTCAATTAGTCAGATCTGTCCACAACACCCAAGCGGAGCCTTGGCAAGAAGTGGCTAAAAAAGCATCCAAGTTAACAGGCGTCACTCACGCCTCTGGTGTGATTCATGATTCCGTGGTGATCGACAACTACGGCCAGCAAAGGAGCGCTCGCTACAAGGCCTTTGACACAACCGACCCCCTCTTAGTCAACCGTCTCGAGAGCATGCTTCATCTCGATGACTACCCCACCAGCCGTGCTGACTTAGGTTATGAAGATGCCGTGGTTATATCCTCCCCATTGGCCCAAAGTCTGGGGCTCTTTGTAGGCGACACCTTTCAATTGATTTCTACCAAAAATTTCCAGGACGTACTAGCGG
>CALLBE010000016.1 GCA_938001985.1 uncultured Verrucomicrobiales bacterium
ATTATTCACACGAACTAAGGTCGCGCCAGCACCGGTCACGTTTCCATTGATGGTGAGCTTATCGGTTGCAGAGCTATCGTCACCTAAGACCGTATCGAGTTGTAATAGAGCCGTTCCATTAGATACATCGTAATTCCCTGTAAGCGTCACCCTATCATCGGCATCACCATCTTGGAAATCCGTCAATGAGCCATTACCCAAGCTTAGATTAGCGGTAATCGTCGCATTTAAAGGCGAATTCCCTTTCAAATCCAGTGTTCCACCTGAGTTAATAGTCAATTTGACCGGTACTGTTGCACCTTGCTCAAACAAGTCCCCTGAGACCCGCAAGGTTCCTCCCGTGTCTACCATGACCTGTTCAACTGCCGAAAGGTTCGTGCCTCGGTCTGTTAAATTACCCGCAGCAGACGTGTATGCTCGGAGCGTCGCCCCCTCAGCAATCACCAGTGAATCCTCTCCATCACCCCCTGTGAACGCCTCCACTTCAGACACATCCACATTAGCCAAAACCGCGGTATCATCATCATCACCTAAATCCACACTTCCTTTCAAATAGCCTCCCAATAGATTCAGCTCATCGTCGTCTCGGCCTAAATTGATACCGCCTTCTAGGTTTGCATAAGACATCACAAAAGCTTTCCCTCCAATTTCATCAATCCCATCTCGGTCACGATCACCGTCTTTAATCGCCCAGCCATTTTTAGCCGTGATAAGGCTGCCTTCTGATAAATTAATATAGGACTCACTATCGGAACTGGTTGATATCGCAGCCGCTTCTTCAGAGCCCCCAATCACCGTTCCGCCCGTTATATTGACATAAATAGTCCCGCGTTTCCCGTCATCGACCAAACCATTATTGATTTCATCAGCGGTCAACTCCGTCCTAATCGAAACAAGCTTGATCGCATCCACTCGGGCAGCGCCCCCCACATCAATAAGCCCTGCCGAGTTTACAACAATATCGCCATAACCTCGATGTTGAATCCAAACAGCCGCGTGATCAGAGTTTCCTAAATCACCCAAGCGATCCCCATCTATTACTTTTAAAATCCCCGTCTCCGAAACATTCGTCATAGCAACCGAGCCGTTCAAACGGTTACTCATTTGAGTATTATGAACTCTGAAAAGATTAGAGATAACCTCCCCTTTAATATTGATAATCCCCTCACCCAAGCCACGGTTATGAATCCAAAAGCTCGTAAGCTTCGAATTAATATATGCAGACTCTTCAATATCTATAATATTCGAGCCCATACTAGACTCATTCACCGTCCATAGCCTAGCAATTCCACGCGTTCCATCCCACGCGTTTTCATCCGCTATGTAAGAGCCCGCAAAGCTAAAATAATTATCACCCATCCCTCTTTGGGTTAAAACAAATATGTTCTCCCTATTATTTTGAGACGTCCCTAACGCCTTATTGGAAAAAGTTGCCCCCTCTTCGACAACCAAACTGAGATTCGCCTCCGTAGTGCTTTCATTTCTCATTCCCGCCGCCTCGGCAACAGGGTCCTCGTGCTCTAAAGAAAGAAACAAGTTTTCATTCAAATCGACAACCGCCGTTGAATCAAAAATAACATTTCTAAACCCATCCACAATGGGATTATAGACCAAGGTTGATGTATCGCCTCCCTCAGGATCTATGAACTCACCCGAAAAAGTCCATGTACTAGGATCGCTCACATCATAGCTAATAGAACCAGTGTAATACGAATACTTACCAGGATCATTTGGATCTTGAGGTCCAAATGGAACGATCACCCGTTGTGCTGTGACCATTCCGGTCAAGACGATAAAAACACACAGCCAGCAACTATTTTTTTTATAAAGGAGGGGAAACATTATATATTTATTTACAATCAACAAAAGTCACAATCTAACTGTTATTTTTTGTTAACTAAACTTAATCATAAGGCGAACCCAAAAAGTCAAATAAAATGTTATCTTTCTGTTATTTTTAAAAGCTAAAGAAAAACTTAGGAATGATTTAGCCGGACGACTTTTAAGAAAAAATACAGAGATATTTTATTCCATTGTGATCAAAGCTAATTGCTTGTAATCTGTTCAACACCCCTCCCTCAATCGAACTACCAACCAATAATCATCAACTGCCGTGGCTCTCAATAATTTAGAAACAATCACCCAAGACATGCGCCGACTCGACGCCTTTCTTCGTGAGGGCCTAGATGATGCTAATAAGAAAGGAATCTCACTCAACAGAACCAAACACGCTCGCCTACTCAATATGGCTTGTGGCAGAGCGGATGAAACGGAGGTTCTAAACAAATTGCTCTTAGAAAAAAGTGAATCTACCGAATTGATTGGTGTCGACCTTCGCCATCGGGAGATTGAAATGGCGCAAACTCGGTGGACAAATCTCGGTGAAAAATCTGATGCTCAGTTTTTGAATTTTGATGCAACTAAGCTAAACGAGCATCAATCCCTACAGGATAAAAATGACATCGCCTTCTTCCGGCATCAGAATTTCTGGAATGGCCCTAAAATTTGGCGAGAAATCTTCGAAAACTCTATTGATACGGTGAAAGAGGACGGACTCATCATGATCACATCTTACTTTGACAAAGAACATGAACTTGCCGTCAAAGAGCTCACGGACCAAGGTTTAGAACTTGTCAGTGATATTAAAAATGAACAATCCCGTCTGATTCTTCCCTCCTGCGAAAAGTCAGTGGATCGTCACTTGGCTATTTTTAAAAAACGATAAGCCTTTCAAACAAACCCCTCCCATAAAGGTTGCATGTAAGGCTTACCTGCAAATCTCTTACTGAGTCACTCTTCTTTCTGCAGACTTCAGGGTATTAGCAATGAGCATTGCAATCGTCATGGGCCCGACACCTCCAGGTACGGGTGTGAT
>CALLBE010000017.1 GCA_938001985.1 uncultured Verrucomicrobiales bacterium
CTATAAGTCCTAAACCTAAAAACCTGCTTTTAAATAAGCAGGTTTTTATTTTTTAACTCTTCTTTATATTGGCTTAGGAGTTTTCAAACTTTGCCAACTGTCGCTTCACCTTGAGTTTGGCCACAGAAGAAAGACGATCGATAAACAAAATTCCATTCAAATGATCCACCTCATGTTGAATCGCTCTTCCGAGGAGCCCATTGGCTTCGAGCTCTATAGTGCTACCATCCAAGAGCGTAAAGGTTGCAATAACGATAGCTGGCCTTTTTACTGAAGCTCGAACGCCAGTAATAGAGAGACAACCTTCTGTATCTCGTTCTTTTTCTCCTGCAAAGGTTAATGTCGGGTTAATCAGCACCAAGGGCATCAAGTCCGCTAATTTCGCGTCTTTACCATCAACCTTCAGATATGTGGTTGAGTCATCTTCTTGGACATCAATCACGGCCAATTGCTTCGCCACTGCGATTTGAGGAGCTGCTAAACCAACACCATGAGCATCATACATGGTTTCTAGCATATCGGCGACCAAGGTTTCACAGGCCTCATCAATCGTCTCAACACGATCACATTTTTGACGCAATACGGGATGGCCAAGTTGAACTATATCTAAAATCATAAGTCTTCTAAATTTATTTAATCATTTGAGTCGGTTAATAAATCGGGCATGGCAGCAATCGCCTTTTCAATTTTTGGATTAACCTCATGAGTCACCGTTTCCGCAGCCACCCGAATTGCATTTTTAATCGCAAGAGTGGAAGAACTACCATGAGCAATGATCACGACGCCATTCACTCCTAAAAGAGGACTCCCACCATAAGATTCATAACTCATGCGCTCTTTCAATCGCTTAAAAGCCCCTTGTGCCATGAATGCTCCAGCCATGCGAACAGGAGAGGCTTTCAGCTCAGACTTTAATAAAGTGCTCATCGCCTTGGCTGTGGCCTCACAGGATTTTAAAATAATATTCCCCACAAAGCCATCGCATAACGCGACATCCAGTTTGGTTTTGAAAAGGTCATGCCCTTCGATATTCCCAGCAAACTCAAAAGGCATTTCTCCAGTGGCTTCGAAGGCCTTCAACAACGCAAACGTTTCTTTAGTGAACGCTGTCCCTTTTTCATCCTCCTCACCATTACTCATCAACCCCACGACAGGAGCCGGCGAATTGAAAACATACTTAGAAAAAACAGCGCCCATCACCGCATACTGTAGCAAGTGCGAAGGCTTGGCTTCAGGGTTAGCCCCAGCGTCCATGAGATTCAAGGGCCCATGATCATTTGGCAAGGGAGACGCAATACCTGCACGCTCAACGCCCTTGATCAGTCTTAACTTAATCGTAGCGGTAGCCACGGCGGCTCCGGTATTCCCCGCGCCTACGACCGCATCAGCAGTTCCCTTCTTAACCAATTCAACCGCTCTGACAATTGATGAATCTTTTTTCTGACGCAGCGCCTTCACTCCAGACTCATGCATTTCAACCACTTGGGAAGCATGAACAAGCTCAATTCTATCAGCTGGCAATTGGTATTCATCAACCAAGGGCTTAACCTGAGCTTCATCACCCACCAAATAAATGGTTTCGATTTCTTGATGTTGCTCCAACGCAGCTTTGGTTCCCTCCACCACTACTTTAGGGGCAAAATCACCGCCCATGGCATCAATTGCAATTTTCATCAGACTTGTTTTAGAACATTTAATAGAGACTCATGCAACGCCTAGATTATAAAATATAATGTTAACTTTCATTCCCCCTCTATAATTAACACTCGATTTTCTATCTCAATCACCTATTAGTCATTCAATTGATCCCATAAAAAATGAGAATTCTCACTGCTATCTTCTGTCTTTTCTTCTCTGTATCTCAGGCAAAATCTCCGGCTTGGACAAAAACCGTTAAGTCTCAAAAACTAGGGCCTTATAAAAACCTCAAGCCCATTCAATTCACCTACAGCTTGAGTTGGAAAGGACTATTAAGAGCAGGTCAAACGACCTTTGAATTCGGAGCAACAGACCCAAAGAATAAAAACAACTTTATCGCTAAATCTTATGGACGATCCCTCGGGTTCGCGAGAACTCTCTATCCCTACCAGCATGTTTTTTATGGTGTCATTAATAAACGCACCTGGCAACCTAGCTATTTCAAAGCATGGGAACGTGATGGTGATGAAAGCAAAACCACCATCGTCACCTACTCAAACAATCAGGCCCGCTGCCGTGAAATCAAAAAGGATGAAACAACTGGCAAGATTCTAAAAGACAGACGACATCAATATCAGTTCAAACCTCTCTACGACATCATGTCCGCCATGATGTTCTTTCGCAGCCAAAGGCTCAAAAAAGGAGACACCTACAACGTTGTCATTCATCCAGGAAACTCACCTTATTTAGTCACAGGAACGGTGAGTGGGTACGATAATCACAAAAACTATCACTGCGCCAAATTGGAGCTAAAACTTCAAAAAATAGGTCCTGACATGGAATTACTTAAGTACAAAAAGCTACAAAAAGCCACCTTCTGGATCAGTCTAGACAACGATAGAATCCCTGTGGAGCTCAGAACAAAAATCTTTATCGGAGACGTCCGCGCAACCATGATCTCCAAAAAGTATTTATAAAAAAAAGAGGAAATCCTATTCCTTAGGGGCCCATAATCGGAAAGAAACCACTAAAAGCACGATAACGACAAGCGCCTTCCTAATATTATTAAGGGCGAGAGAATCAAACTCAGGATAACAATAAGCAAACAGACTGAATACTAAAAACAAAGCATAAATTAGTAATTTTGTCATAAACAACTCATTATCTAAAATTGTTATTATTTTGCAATCCACAAATCACTTCCTATCAGTTTTCTATAGTATCATTGAGATAGAATCACCTAAAAAAACCTCCTTTAGAACGAATCTAAAGGAGGTTTTTATTGAAAAACTAAAGATGAAACTTACTTAAGCAAGTCTACCAATGTTTGACCCATTTCTGAAGGTGTCTCAGAAACAGCAATACCACATTCAGCTAAGATCTTCTTCTTCGCTTCAGCCGTATCTTCTTCACCGCCAACAATAGCTCCAGCATGTCCCATGCGGCGACCTTTTGGTGCGGTAGCACCAGCAATGAAGCCAGCAATTGGCTTGTCACAGTTATCTTTGGCCCAACGAGCAGCTTCTGCTTCAGCATCGCCACCAATCTCACCGATCATGATAATTGCTTCTGTCTCAGGATCGTCATTAAACATTTTTAAGATATCGATATGAGAAGTTCCATTGATTGGATCTCCACCAATACCAACACAAGTCGACTGACCGTACCCTAATTGCG
>CALLBE010000018.1 GCA_938001985.1 uncultured Verrucomicrobiales bacterium
TCTTAGGCTTCAAAACATCTCTACCAATATGATAAATATCGCGAATAAACAACTCCGTGTGACGGCCATGGTCGGAGATAATTTCCTGCATATCATTCAGGTAAACCTCCTCCGTCACCTCTGAATAGCTCGTGAAGTGAAGTGGCGAGTAATTCAAATCCTTATGCGGTGTTACCTTCTTTGGAACCAAAACCAAAACAGAGGTAATCAGGGTACAGAAACAGCTAACCAAAGCCACCACTCCTGACAGCCAATACTCTCCATGACTGATAATTGAAATCAGAACGGGAACCAAGACAGAGCAGATCGTGATTAAGGTCCTAGCTCGGGCATCAATAATATTCACATACGCAATATTTTTGCTCATAATTGAGCTCAAAAGACTTCCCCTCAGCAGGCGAGACCACTTTTCGCCATCTACTTCATTGCTCATATCGCCCTGTATACCTTAAATATAAAAACTCCGTAAAGAGGTAAAATTAAATCATGACACTACTCAGGCGTTTAAAACCTCAGACTTAAAAAGCAAAACACCTCTCAACAAGCCTTAGCTCATCGAGAGGTGTTTTAAAAAATAGATTATCTTAAAAACTAATTTTTGAAAAATGGCTCATAGTTAAAGATCCCAATTTCATTGAGGACTTCAACAACCGCCACTATAAATAAGCAAATCAGTACGATGATAAAAAGTACGATAGGAACTTGGATTTGTTTTTTAGTCATAACTAGATTGGTGTTCTACCTAAGAGTTTACTAATCTTCCTTTGGCTGTCTAGCCTTAGCTCCGCTAATATTTAATTGTCTGCCCATGAACGGCTGGTCATGCAAGACTTCAATTGAACGCTTAGCTTCTTCAATCGTTCCCATGTCAACAAAAGCGTATCCTTTTGAACGGTGCGTGTGGCGGTTATAAATAATCTCCACTTCTTTAACGTTACCAATTCCTTTGAAAAGGTCTTCAAGCTCAAATTCAGTCACCTCATATGAAAGGTTACCGACATACAAGCGTGACGTCGCTACTTCCTCAGGATTTCTAGGCTGTACGGGTCTTTTAGCTGTATTCTTTTTCTTAGCTGGTCCTTTTTTATTAGGCTTTTTAGTTGATTTACCAAACCCTAAGAGTTTGAGAAACTTCTGCCACAAGGTTAAAGGCTTCTTTTTCGCTCCACGTCCACCGCGATAGTTGCGACGGTTATTTGGTTTACGATTTCCTTGATGTTGTTTTCTAGGTGCAGTTGATTGATTATCTGGCATGTTCTATTATCGGTTACAGGTCCCCAAGATCAGGCTTGCAGAAGCATTCGAGAGCTTCTTCCAGCTTAAAAACGAAGTGTTTTTGTGAATCATTAAACTTGGTTACCTTGGATTGTTTTTTTATGGGAAAGAAACGCTATTTCTCATTTCAGCATGAGAGCAACCAGGATAAGATAATGAGTCTGAACCAACTGTTAAATCGTTAGTTATTGGTGAAACATTTAATCAAATCAGGCGCTGGATTCTTTCTTTCTATAAAACCTCATTTCTTTGATCTCCAAATGAGGTGCGAAACATTACCACTAAAAAATACTTAAGCAAGCAAAACTACTTCTACACGAGCTTTTGATGAAGTGAGAGACCTTCACAAAAAAATGCCGCCTCCCACACTCGCTGAAGGCGAACAAACAACAACTCGAGAAGGTCTAAAAAACTTTCTTCACAAATTGAGGCTTCAACCCAATCGCCAAGCCGTCCATTTTACAAGAAATCGGATGATCCCCATCAACCAGGCGGATTGGTTTGGATTTCATGCCGCATTTGAGCATTTTAGAAGACCCTTTGATGGGCTTGTCTTTGATCATTTGAACAATATCACCTGGGCTCAACACATTACCAAAAGCGTCTTTAACCACAGCGGCAACTTCCCACTCATGCCCACAAGTCACACACTCTCGCTGTGTGTCATTTTCAATAATCTCCTCCAGTGTGCACATTGGGCACTGATTGCTTGTTTCCATTGATTTATGAACGTTTATTAAAGTTTATCAATTCGTTGTAAGAAACGCTATGACCGCCGAACAAGTCCAAGGCGCTCCCCACCGTAGCGTCCATACGGCCTTCACTCGCCCGCTGAATCGCTTCTAAATCCTCTAAATTCCGAACCCCTCCCGCATAAGTCAACGGCAACTGCCCCCACTGACCGAGAAGCTCAACCAAAGGCAAATCAATCCCTTGGCACAACCCCTCCACATCTGCGGCGTGAATCAAAAACTCATCACAATACTCCGCCAACACATCCAGTGTCATGGGCGTCACATCCAATTGTGTTAAGGTTTGCCAACGATTCATCGCGACGGTCCAGCCTTGAGGTGTTTTTTTACAGCTCAAATCCAAAACCAAACGCTCCCGACCGACCGCAGACACCAGGTCTCTCAAACGATCCTCCAACAACTCGCCCTCTTGATCGAATAACCACGAAGTCACGATAACGTGAGAAGCTCCAGCTTCGATCCAAGCCTCAGCATTAAAGGCCGTCACGCCTCCGCCTAATTGCATGCCGCCACCCTCAGCATCGGAAGGCCATGCTGCCAAGGCTGACTTCGCCGCCTCGTCATTCCCAGGGCCCAGCTTGATAATATGCCCCCCCTTTAACCCGTCTGATTTATATTTTTCAGCAAACCACTCAGCGCTCTGACTGGCCACGAAGTTTTCCTTAGGAGCCGCGTCTGTTTTATCAGACAAGGTCGCTCCTACAATTTGCTTCACCTGACCGTGATGCAAATCAATACAAGGACGGAATTGAGTCATCGAGCCCATGAGAGAATGTCGGTTAATCGTAAAAAGTAATTAAGCAGAGTCTCTCAGAGCCAACACTTCCGTCAACACCTCTAAAACACGTACATTTTGCTCAGGCGTACCAATCGAAATTCGAACCCAACCTGGCAACTTATAACCTCTCATGGCTCGCACAATCACGCCACGTTTCAACATTTCTTGGAAAACAAAATCCCCATCACCCACGTCACACATCACAAAGTTCGCATAACTCTTCACATAAGGGATCTTCAGCTTTGGCAATTCGGCCTCATAAAAAGCAAGCCCCTGGTCATTGATATCACGAGTATTCAAGCGATGCTCTTCGTCCGCTAAAGCCGCTAACGCACCGGCTTGCGCAATGGCATTGGCGTTAAAGGGCTGGCGAGCCTTTTGCAAAATAGCCGCTACATTTTTCGAAGCAATGCCGTAACCAATTCTCAAAGCAGCCAAGCCGTGAATTTTAGAACACGTTCTCAGAATCACCACATTCTTACCCTCTTTTACAAATTTAATGGTATCGAGCGGCTCGTGTAAAAACTCAAAATACGCCTCATCAAAAACCACCACCACATGATCTGGAACCTTTGCCATAAACGCATCAATCTCAGCCTGCTTCACCAATGTCCCCGTCGGATTATTAGGGTTCGCAATAAAGAGCAAACGTGTGTCCTCCGTGATCGCGTTCGCCATGCCCTCTAAATCATGAATAAAACCAGGGTCAGGTACTTCCACATACTTCGCACCAAACAAAGTTGCCATTAACTTATAAACAACAAAGGCGTGCTCAGCGGCGATCAGCTCGGCTTTTGGGTTTAAAAAACTATGACATAAAAGCTCGATAATCTCATTCGAACCATTCCCCAAAATTACATTTTCAATATCAACCTCCTGCTGCTCAGCAATCGCAGTTCTTAACTTATAACCGCCGCCATCTGGGTAAATATGAGACTCCTTGAGCGCCTCTTGCATAGCTTCCACCGCCTTGGGTGAAGGGCCCAACGGGTTCTCATTTGAAGCCACTTTAACGATGGTTTCAGCGTCTATCCCCAGCTCCCTAGCCGTCTCCTCAATAGGTTTACCCGTTTGATAAGCAACCAAATCACATACATATTGATTAGCGTAATCGCAAATAGCCATATGAGTTAACTTAATTTCATCTACTAACGCCGCAAGAACTAATACTAAATAAACGAAATAAAATTAAATAACGATCCCAAGTGTCAAAACCACTAGAGAAACTAGCCATGAAAAGAACAAGTGACGGATCACCGGTGTCTCATCCCACCTTTTTTTAGCCTCATGATAGGCCGATTTCGCCGTCGAGTTTTGGAGAAAGGCTTGGATTTTTTTAAGACAAGTCAAAAAAGTCTGCTAGAAATGCGAAAAGGAGACCCTCGTGAAGTAGTCATAGGACCAATGATAAAGAAAAGAACGATGCAACCTGTGAAATGGATTGGAGAGCAGTTAAAGCTTGGCCTAACTGCCAACGCCTCGTTATTATTGAGAAGACCCTTGAATGAAACTGAACAAAAACTACAGATAGATTTTATGCTTTTATTCAGCTGACACCTATTTCACCTACTAAGACAAAAGGAGATACACCATGAGAACATTAATTACCTTCCTTGTGATTGGCAGCCTCTGGGGCAACAATATTAAGGATAATCTACAAAGTGGCAACGATGAATAAATAGCTAAAGCTCTTAAGGAAATATACCAAGAAGCTTCTTTAATTATGAGAGAATCATCTG
>CALLBE010000019.1 GCA_938001985.1 uncultured Verrucomicrobiales bacterium
ATTTCTGGCTACCGACCAACCACGCCGCAAACCATGGGCTTGTGTTCGGTTTCACTTCCTAAATCTAAAAACATCAACCCTCCTGTGTCTGTGAATCTTAGTAAAAATGAGATTCAATTCACCTTTGCAACCGCTATTAAAGAGCCGCTCAAAGTTAATTATCTAAAAGCATGGAATGTGAAGAAAAGTAAGGCCTACGGTTCTGGACATTTTAGATGGGATGGTGAGCCTGGAGAACATGACCTTAAGGTCAGTCAAGCAAGCATACTAGAAGGCAATAAGTCATTGAGCTTAAAGACGGAATCACTCTTCCGTTCTAATGTGATGGAGCTTTCCTTGACCGTGGACGGTGTTGATCTTGAGATTTATTTAAATGCAGAAGATCTAGCTGAGCCTACAGAAGCAGAGATTACTTTGATTAAAAATCAAAAGAAGGCAGAAAAACTAATCGAAGGGCGTTCAAAAGAGGGCGCTGAAAGCTTTAAGTTAAAAGGCTGTATCAGTTGCCACTCATTGGAGGGTGAGAAGTTAACCGGTCCTCCACTTAACTTACTTAAATCAAACCGTAAGGCCGACCAAGCTTACTTGAAGGAATCCATACTCTTCCCGAATCGAATTATTGCCTCTGGTTATCAAGCGGCAATGCCCTCTTACCGAGGTGTTTTGACCGATCAAGAGGTGGCTGATATTGTGGCTTATTTATCCCAGTTTCTAAATAGGAGACACCGAAAATAGCCAAATATGGATTTAAATGGCAAAGAATGACTTTTTTCATTGAGCTTAAGCCTTCTTTCGACCATTTCATGGATAGTAAAAATCAACTTTTCAAATAATTTTTAGAATGCGCACACATCATTGTAACGAAATCCGTCCGTCTCATGTTGGAGAAACCGTCACACTTATTGGTTGGGTTAATACAGTCCGAGACCAGGGTGGCGTTATCTTTGTCGATTTGAGAGACCGCAAAGGCATCACACAAGTTGTATTCCGTTCAGAGGTTTCACAAGAGTCAGCAGAGCTTTCTCATAAATTGCGTCAAGAAGATGTTATCCAACTCACGGGAAAAGTTGAAGCACGCTTGAAGACAGCAGAAGTGGACACCACGAATGCGAATTTAGAAACCGGTGAAGTTGAAGTGGTTTGTCATCAGCTGACAGTCGTGAACAAGTCAGAAGTTCTTCCTTTCCAACTCGATCAAGAGTTATCCAACGAAGACCTTCGCATGAAGCATCGTTACCTTGATCTTCGTCGCCCTAGAATGGCGAAGAACTTGAGAATGCGTCACCGTATTACCAAGGCAACGAGAGACTACTTGGATGAAAACGAGTTCTTAGAAATTGAGACCCCAATTTTATCAAAATCAACCCCTGAAGGTGCGAGAGACTTCCTTGTTCCATCTCGTTTGCAAATGGGTGATTTTTACGCATTACCGCAAGCACCTCAGCAGTACAAACAAATGCTCATGGTGGCTGGCGTTGAGAAGTACTTCCAGATTGCTAAATGCTTCCGTGATGAGGATCTACGTGCCGACCGTCAGCCTGAGTTCACTCAGATTGATATGGAGCTCTCATTTGTCGATCAAGAGGATGTTCTCGCTCTTATTGAAGGCATGCTTCAGCGTGTGTTTAAAGAATCTTTAGGCGCAGAGATCCCAGCTAAGTTCGATCGCATGACGTATGCCGACGCGATGAATACTTACGGTTCAGACAAGCCGGATCGTCGTTTTGGTTCCACACTTGTTGATTTCACTGATCTATTAAAAGACTGTGAGTTCAAGGTCTTTTCAGGCGCTATTAAAAACGGTGGTGTGGTCAAGGCGATCAATGTTAAAGGCTTTGCCAATGCTTCCGTGGGTCAAATCAATGAGTTGACGAAGTTTGCTCAAGAAGCGGGCGCTAAAGGCTTGGCTTACATTCAGTGTCGAGGCGCTGAGTCAACTGAGTGGCGTTCTCCGTTTGTGAAGCGTTTAACCGAAGCTGAGATTTCAGGTTTAAAAGAAGGTTTAAATATCGAAGCGGGTGACTTGATTCTCTTTGGTGCTGATAAGTGGGAAGGCGTTTGTGATGTGCTAGGTCGTATTCGAATCAAGTGTGCTGAGATGCTAAACACGCTGGAGGGCAATACAGACCTGAATTTCCTTTGGGTTACCGAATTCCCTCTATTGGGCTATGACGAAGAAGAAGGGAAGTGGAACGCAGTTCACCACCCATTCACACGTCCCATTCCTGAAGACGAAGAGAAGCTCCGCAACGGCGAGCTCGAAGGTCTAAGAGCGCAAGCTTATGATGTGGTTTTAAACGGTTATGAAGTGGGTGGCGGTTCGATTCGAATTCACGAAGCTGATCTTCAAGGCTCCATGTTTGACGCCCTAGGCGTGACCGCAGAAGAGAAAGAGGAAATGTTTGGCCACATCTTAGACGCCTTTAAGTTTGGTGCGCCTCCACATGGTGGTGCCGCCCTCGGTTTAGATCGACTAGCGATGCTTATTTGTGGTGAAAACTCAATCCGTGAAGTCATGGCATTCCCTAAAAACAACAAGGGCGTTGACCTCATGTCAGATTCTCCCGCTGCCGTAGACTTCAAACAACTACGTGACTTAAGAATCCAGAGCATCGCACCGAAAAAAGACGAAGCACCTTCGGCATAAGCTGTTGTCCTAAGTCAATTGCATTAACACCCTCGAGAAGGAGGGGTGAGAGTGTTTTTCTATACAAAGAAGCCCTGAAGGTCGTTGATATCTTCAGGGCTTCTTTTTTCTAATGTTAGGAGGTTGTAATGTTTTAAGTCTCTTATGGTAGATGGAGACTGGCTCTATTTGGTGGAGATAAGTGGGCGGGCCTTTGTGATGTGCTAGGTCGTATTCGAATAAAATGCACTGAGATACTAAAGACGCTTGAGGTCAAAAAGATTTGAGCTTCCTTTGGGTAAATAAAATTTATTGAGATATGAAGAAGGGAAGCTTCCTAACAGATAATACAACCTAGAGGTGGGGGTATGTTAGTCTCTTGTGAATCAGATTGACCTTCTACTTCTTGCACAAGATGGAATTGAATTTGAGCGAAATAAAAAGGAGATGAGTCAGAGTCTGACTTTGATCTCGTTTTGATTGATAGGTTTGGAAATAACAACCTGCGGATTACTCTAAGTTCTTCTTAAAAGGCGAACTTAAGAGAAAGTTCACGAAGCTCTGCAATCAATTAAAGATAGATTCAGGTTTTTTATTGTGAAAATAATAACATTGAAGTTTTTTAGGGCGCAAATAAACTGAGATGTAAATGAAAACATTTCCGGTTATATGCGCCTTATTCATGTGGATGCCTATTTTTGCGGCATCTACGAGTGTGACAGTTTATCTTCTAGATCATACTGGCGCACAAAGTACAAAAACAAATTTCTGGATCGACTGGAGTGAGTCTAATCGCAGTATTGTTGCCACCCAAGTAGTTACAGGTGAACTTGCAGATAAAATAATTAATGAGCTAACCTCATCGCTGAAGAGCACTGAAGCGGCTCATCTTTGTGGTCATGATCCAATATATGGAATCATAGCTACCAATAGGGACGGTAGACAATTAAAGACAAGTTTATGCTTTAAGTGTCTAACCTGGGTTAAGCCCAATAGAAGATTAAACATAGCAGGAAAAGCTGGAGTTGATAATAAGCTTTGCAAAATGTTAAGAGAGATAATTGAACTGCCCCTAGAATTACGTAATTGAATGACAGCCTTAACGGGGGGGGCGTGAACATAAAATATGCAACCGATATTTTATTATTTAGGGGGCTGTCCTCGATTTAAATAAAACCCTCGCGAAACCTACTAAGGCTTCGAGAGGGTTTTGAATTTATACTGAAGATTTAGAGATAGGTAGGTTCTAATTTATTGACAAGCCTCACATTCTTCACCGTTCATCATGGCCTCGATAGAGCAGGCTTTGACTTCTTCAGCCGTGTATTCCTTAGCTGCTGGAGCTGACTCTGAAGAGCCTCCCATGACACCGCGGGTTTCTTTCTTAGAATCAACCGTGGCTTTTTCGATGCTGTTGGCACCTAGAGTTCGGAGATAGTAAGTTGTTTTCATCCCTGTTTTCCATGCACGACGGTACATGTGGGAGAGCGTCTTCATGTTCGGTGAGTCAAGGAAGAGGTTAACCGATTGAGCTTGGTCAATCCACTTCTGACGGCGAGCGGCGGCATCAATGATGTACTCGTAGCCAACCCCAAAGACAGTTTTGTGCTTTTGTTTTAAGTCGGCAGGTATGCGTACGATTTCAGCTAGTTCACCATCGTAGTACTTGAGGTCATTGATCATCTGCTTGTCCCATAAGTTAATGGCCTTCAGGTCTTCAACCAGTTGCTTGTTGAGGACGATGAACTTACCAGACAGGTTCTCTTTGACGTAAAGGTTTTTATAATTTGGCTCAATACATGGAGTGGTTCCCATGATGTTGGAGATGGTAGCCGTTGGAGCAATCGCGAGAACGTTTGAGTTTCTCATGCCTTGTGTGGCTATTTTCTCACGGAGCGGCTGCCAGTCTAACTTGCCGCCTCGCTTGACATCAATGGCTTCGCCACGTTCTGTCTCAAGTAGGTCAACGGTGTCAGAAGGTAACAACCCTCGATCCCATTTGGAGCCTCGGTAAGATGAGTAATGTCCTCTTTCTTTAGCCAAATCCGAAGATGCTGAGTAAGCGTAGAAAGCAACGGCCTCCATGATTTCGTCATTGAAGTCAACGGCTTCCTCGGAAGCGAAAGAAACATTCTTTTTAAATAGCGCGTTTTGAAGCCCCATCACCCCCATGCCGATTGGGCGATGCTTGGTGTTGGAGTTTTGTGCCGAAGGCGTTGGGTAGAAGTTGATGTCGATAACGTTATCTAAGGCACGGATGGCAACATCAATGGTTTCTTGAAGCTTTTCGTGGTCGATAGAACCGTCTTCGTTGACGTGGTTTTCTAAAACAACAGAACCCAGGTTGCACACGGCTGTTTCGTCCTCAGACGTATTGAGTGTGATCTCTGTACAAAGGTTCGAAGAGTGAATAACACCGACGTGATCTTGTGGGGAACGCACGTTACAAGGATCTTTGAAGGTGATCCAAGGGTGGCCTGTCTCAAAGATCATCGAGAGCATTTTTTTCCAAAGATCGATGGCTGGAACTGTTTTTTTCCAGATTTTACCCTCAGCAGCTAAACGCTCATACTCTTCGTAACGAGTTTTGAACGCAGCGCCATAAAGCTCGTGCAGGTCTGGAGTTTCGTTAGCACGGAATAAAGTCCAGTTCTCACGCTTCTCCATGCGTTGCATGAATAAATCGGGAATCCAGTTAGCCGTGTTCATGTCATGAGTACGACGACGCTCGTCACCCACACCAATACGAAGCTCTAAGAAGTCATAGATGTCATTGTGCCAGGTTTCTAGGTAAGCACAGCCTGAACCACGGCGCTTGCCCCCTTGGTTCACCGCAATTAGCTGATCGTTGTGTAACTTTAAGAAAGGGATGACGCCTTGGGATTCGCCATTGGTTCCGTGAATATGAGAACCTAAGCCACGAACGGCAGTCCATGAGCCACCGAGGCCACCGGCCCATTTTGATAAATAAGCATTGTCCGCGATGCCTCGTTGCATGATGGACTCAATTGAGTCGTCAATTTTGTAAAGGTAGCAGGAAGAAAGCTGGCTGTGTAAGGTGCCTGAGTTGAAGAGTGTTGGGGTTGAAGAACAGAAGCGACGGCCTTTGTATAATTTATAAAGACGCTGTACCCATTGTTCTTTATCCACTGGCTCTTGTTTGAAGAGGCCCATGGATACACGCAACCAAAAGTACTGAGGTGTCTCGAGACGTCTTGGTTTTTCGCCAGTTTTATCAACGATGAGATAACGGTCGTAAAGGGTCTGAATCCCTAGGTAATCGAAGTCTAAGTCAGCGGTTGGATCGATGAATGACGCCACTTTATCCAAGTCATACTCACGAAGCTCTGGGCTCAGGCGTTCGATCTTGATGCCGTGTTCAATGTACTTTTTGAAGTTCTTTTGGTGAGCCTCTTTGAGGGCCTCAATGCCATCTTTGACAATGTCCCAACCAAGTACTTCCTCATAAATATAAGAGAGTAAGATACGTCCTGCCATTTTAGCAAAATCAGAGTCACGCTCCATCAAGGATTTTGCATTTAAGATAATGGTTTTCTTAAGATCTTCTTTGGTGATTTCGCTTGGAATAGAACGTCTTAACTCCTGTTCAATTTCCTGAGTAGGAACACTTAAGTTCAAGCCGATAGAAGCAAAGCGGATACGCTTTTTCAACTCTACGCCATCCCAGAATTCAGAACCTTGGTCATCCGTAACCAAGATCATCGCCTCTTGTTGAGGGTCTGCCGTTACTTCAGGAACTTCTTCGGTTTCGGCACGCAGTCTTGCACGCTCTGAACGGTAAATGATGTAATGTTCTGCGATTGAGAAGTGACCTTGAATCATCAACTCGCGTTGAACGAGGTCCTGAACGTCTTCAATATTGATGAAGCTCTCGCCATTGCTCAGAACTTTTTTCTCAATATTGAGTGCCATCGTTTCAACATTGATGGGCTCTTGTTGCATCGCCAAGAATGCACGCTCAATCGCATTCTTGATTTTTGATAATTTCCATGGAGCCACATTGCCATTACGACGAATCAAGCGAATGTTTAGTGAGGCCTCACCGGGAGCGCCTTCTTTTCCTTGTTCTAAGCTCTGTCTCAGCATGAGTGCTTTTGCTAATTCAAAACGGTCATCGCCAATTAAAATATTGCTGACGATTTGATAAATGTCGTCATAAGTCACTCGAATTGCATTGCCTTGTGAGCTGTTGGCCAAGCGTTCAACTGTTTTTTTAGCGACTAACGCTACATAGAGCTGGTTCGCTTCTGTGAAAATCTGTTCATCCAAATCCTGGCCTTTTAAAAGACAAATGTC
>CALLBE010000020.1 GCA_938001985.1 uncultured Verrucomicrobiales bacterium
ACCGTTCGTTGATCAAAGTTGGCCTGAATCTCTGAAATCGTTGCGGCGTGATCGTACTGAGTCTTATCTTTTTTGATTTTGTAACGCTTGCGGAAGCGGGCTGGTTTCAGCGTGATGTCTCCATGAGCTCGACCACCTGAGCTAGGCGCTCCGTATCCCTTACCGTTCGTTGATCAAAGTTGGCCTGAATCTCTGAAATCGTTGCGGCGTGATCGTACTGAGTCTTATCTTTTTTGATTTTGTAACGCTTGCGGAAGCGGGCTGGTTTCAGCGTGATGTCGCCATGAGCCTCTAACCACTCCAGTGATTGGCTTAGTTTTTTATAAGAAATAGATAGTTTCTCGAGTATTTCAAAGACATCAAAAGTGAAGTAAATGTCTCGGTAGCATTTTGCCTGGTCAAAGAGTTTGGTTAAAAAAGTCACTCTCGCTGGCTGGTGACCTGAGAGGATTTTGTCCATAGGGCGCACTAACTTTACTTTATATTCAGAGTAGTAATGACCTTGAGAAATCAAGATGCCTCTGAGTTCTAAGTAAACCAGCACCGTATCAATCACAATAGGCGAGATGTCCAAGGAGGTGGATAAGTGATAGCTATCAACAATGACTTCTGTTGAGGAAGCGGTTAGCACCTCAATAAGTTGTCTAATGGCTTCATTCGAAGGAGCGTTTCCTAAGATAAAACTTTCCAAGGTGACTAGATCATCGGCGCAAGCTAAGGCAACGCAGAACGAAGGCTCTCGATCTCGCCCGGCTCGTCCTGTTTCTTGCACATAGTTCTCCAGTGTTTTGGGGACGTTGTAGTGATAAACATAGCGAATGTCGGATTTATCAACGCCCATGCCAAAGGCGATGGTGGCAACAATCACTTGCTGCTTGTTGGCCATAAAGTCGGATTGAATTTCCTCTTTCAGCTCAACGGAGAGTCCAGCGTGGAAGGGACGTGCTGCGATACCCTGGTTTTTAAGAAAGGTTGCAACGGCTTCGGCTGTGGACTGTAGCGTTACGTAAACAATGGTTGCGTCATTGGGGTGAGATTGGATGAACTCCAATAATTGTTGATCTCGTTCAGATGCGTTGACCGGATGAATGCGTAAGGAGAGGTGAGGGCGCTTGAAGGTGGTCTTAACCGAGTGCTCCGCTTTGATTTTGAAGACAGAGCGAATATCTTTTTCTACTGATTTAGTTGCTGTGGCGGTGAGGCAAAGGACTCGAGGGATTTTGAGTTGTTTAGCGATTTTTCCTAACTTCAGGTAATCGGGACGGAAGTTATGCCCCCATTCGGACAGGCAGTGAGCTTCATCAATAGCGATTAATGAAATAGAGAGAGTCTTGATCCACTCTCTGAAGCCTTCGTTTGAGAATCGCTCGGGTGAGATGAAGAGCAGTTTGATTTCACCACTGGCGATACGTCTTTTATTCTCAATCCAATCCTCTGAAGCGATACTGGAATCTATTCGGACGGCAGGAATGCCCTTGTTCTCCAACGACTGAACTTGATCCTTCATCAATGCAATGAGAGGAGAAATCACTAGAGTGATTCCATCCAGCAGTAGGGCAGGAAGTTGGTAGCAAATACTTTTTCCACCACCCGTTGGAAAAATAGCGAGTGAGGAGTGGCCGTTCAGCAGGTTTTCAATCACCTGTTTTTGACCTTCTCTAAATTCAGAAAAACCAAATTTTTCGAGTAATGTGCTTTCTAAATTCACCGTTATTGAAATGCCTTTGCTGGGATTTTTTTAAAATCAATCCTTAGCTGGCCAATTGATAAGGATCCAGATAGTTCTCCAATTCTGAGAAAAGAGAGCGGCAACGCTTATTCCAGCGTTTTGAAGCCGTTAAAAGTTGGACGGCCTCACGAGAATGAATAAAGGAAATATTCGACACGCCGAGACGCTCAAAGTCCTTAAGCTCCTGTACTAAGGCCTCAAAAAAGCCAAGCTCATAGGTTTCACCCACTTCAGAGGCGATTTCTTTTAACGAAATTTTAAGTAAAGGAGACTCAAGGCTTAAATGGTTTGCAATGGAGGGACAGCCAGCTTTGTTGAGCATGGTGCGGATTTTTTCATACAAACTTTCGATAGAGAGCGAGCCTAGGGGGCAATCCGTTTCTAAGTACATTTCAATAGCTTCTAAAACATACTCCAACATCGGGAATTCAGGGAAGTCTGCCTTGTGAGCTGCTTTCTCCAACGCATGACGCAACCACTCCGTGTCGTAGCCAACCAGTTGATGGCGACCAATGAGTAGGATCGGTTTGTTGTCGATAAAGCAAATCATGATTTGAAGGTGTGGCGAGGTTTGGATTCTTTGGAGGCCTGCTTGCCTAATACTTGGATCTCTTGGATGAACTCATCTACGTTTTTGAACTCACGGTACACGGAGACATAACGCACGTAGGCCACTGGATCGATGCTGTGTAATTTGTCCATCAGCTTCTGTCCTATCATCGTCGACGGCACTTCATTGTCGTGGTCGCGATGGAGTTCGGTGACAATCTCATCCACAGCCTTATCCATGACGGTCATGGAGACAGGGCGTTTTTCGCAGGCTTTAAACAATCCTGTTAAGATTTTTTCACGTTCGAGCTTCTCTGTTGTCCCATCTTTTTTGACCACTCGGAGCTCGGTTCGTTCCACCGTTTCATAGGTAGTGTATCGCTCGCCGCAGTTGTAGCAAGCCCGGCGACGGCGTGTCGTCATCCCGTCTTCTGACATACGAGAATCAATCACTTTATCTTTTAATGAACCACACCGCAAACACCGCATCAGGCCTGATTAGAGCATTTTTGAATCTCCGCTGTACAGTCTAATCTTAGGGCTGAAACTTAAGGAAACTTAAGTTGTTTTTATAAATTTTTAGGGGAGTTTAGGTCGGTTTTTTAGGTCTCTATCTAAAAAATATTTGAAGCTGATATTGGTCAGATTTGTTCTCAGATTTCAAGCCCTTGTTGCCCTTCTGGCTTGTTGGAAGCCTTTGCTTCTGTAGGGGGCGTGTTTTCGAGGGATAAAAAATAAAAGAAATGAAGAACTCGGCTTTACTTTTGAGGTCAGTTTTTTCATCGTGTGACACCGCTTCTCTTGGTTGAGGGGTTCAGGTTTAAATTTTACTATATCTATGTCTATTGAGCACACTCGAAATTTTTCTATTATTGCCCATATTGATCATGGAAAAACAACTCTTTCTGACCGTTTGTTAGAATTCACGGAGACAGTTTCAGAGCGTGAATCTGAGGATCAGTTGTTGGATGCCATGGACTTGGAAAAAGAGAGAGGGATTACGATTAAGTCGCATCCAGTGACCATGTTTTATAAGGCAAAAGATGGTGAGACTTATAAGTTCAACTTCATTGATACGCCGGGACACGTTGATTTTTCTTACGAGGTTTCTCGTTCGTTGGCGGCTTGTGAAGGCGCGATTTTAATCGTTGATGCGGCACAAGGGGTGGAGGCTCAGACGATGGCAAATGTGAATTTAGCCATGGATCAGGAGTTGGAGATTGTTCCTGTGATGAACAAGATTGATTTACCTGCGGCTGATGTGGATGCTTGTCGCGCTCAGTTGGAGGAGTTATTAGCAATTCCGGGCGAAGAGGCTGTGCCGGCTTCTGCAAAAGCTGGAATCGGTATTGAAGAGATTTTAGAGGCGATCGTAGAGCGTGTTCCTCCGCCGACTGATAACGAAGACGGTTTGTTTAGAGCGTCTGTTTTTGATTCTATTTATGATACTTACCGTGGGGTTATTTCTTACGTAAGGGTGTTCTCGGGATTGATTAAAAAAGGCGACCGCATTAAGTTATTCGCAACGGAGAAAACCTATGAGGTTAAAGAGACCGGTGTTTTCTCTCCGAAGATGACGAAGACCGCTGATTTATCCGCAGGTGATGTGGGTTATATCATTGCGAACATGAAGAGCTCGTCCGAGGTGAAAATCGGGGACACGATCACGAACTCAACCCACCCTTGCCCTGAGGCATTGCCGGGTTATCAAGAGATTCAGCCTTTAGTGTTTTCCGGCATTTACCCGATTGACACCTCCGATTATGAGGCCTTAAAGGTGGCGATGGGTAAGCTCCAGATTAATGATGCTGCGTTTTCATTCAGCCCAGAGAGTTCGGCGGCGCTCGGTTTTGGTTTCCGTTGCGGTTTCTTAGGCTTGCTACACATGGAGATTATTCAGGAGCGATTGAGACGTGAGTTTAACATGGATGTGATCTCGACCTTGCCTTCCGTTATTTATGAGCTCACCTTGACGAATGGGGATGAGAAAATCGTAGATAACCCGAGTTTCATGCCAGATGCTCAATCGATTCAAGAGGTGCGAGAGCCCATGGTTAAGATCTATGTCATGGTGCCATCTGAGTATATTGGTGAGGTCATGCAGCTGCTGATGGAGAAGCGTGGAGAGCTTCAGAATACCGAGACGATTGACAGCACACGTGTTTTATTAACGGGGATCGTTCCGTTGGCTGAAATTCTTATTGATTTCAATGATCGCTTGAAATCAGGAACGAGAGGTTACGGTTCAATGGATTATGAGCATTGTGGCTATCGTGCCGCTAAAATGGTCAAGATGGACATGATGATCTCTGGAGACCCTGTAGAGGCCTTTGCTACGATTATTCACCGTGATAAAGCGGAAGCTCAAGGTCGTAACTTAGCAAAACGTTTGAAGGATGTGATTCCACAGCAAATGTTTGTGGTAGCAATTCAGGCTGCAGTTGGGGGTAAGATTGTTGCTCGTGAAACCATCTCAGCGATGCGTAAGAACGTGACGGCGAAGTGTTACGGTGGTGATATTTCTCGTAAGCGTAAACTCCTTGAGAAGCAGAAAGAGGGTAAGAAAAAGATGAAAGCTATCGGGAAAGTAAACATTCCTCAAGACGCCTTCATCAAGGTCCTCAAGACAGGGGATTGATCACTCGCTAAAGAGTGGAAAGGTAACTGTTGATCTTGGATCTTAAGGTATAGCTTTTAAACTTCAGTTGATTAATTCAGATCTGATAGGTAAGCTATTCCAATATTATGCCTTTATCCTCCATTGCTAATCTTCTGTTTAAAATATTTGCACTCAACTGGATTTTATCTTCCGTTGTCCACTTGCTTGCTACCATTATGGCGGCTCAAGTCGTTGTTTACGGTGTCGGTGTGACGTGGGATATTTGTCTGCCTCTAATTTTTAAGTTCTTGATGGGAGTGCTGCTTTGGTTTTTCTCACCCCAGCTTTCAAGATTTTTGACGAAAGCGAATGATGGTGAGTTTCAGCTTAACGGCGTTACGCTTGAGATGTTAATCACAACAGCTATCGTGTCACTTGGGCTTTACTTTTTCTTAAGTTCAGTTGGGGAGGCTTGCAGTTGGATTCATTTTTTCGCGATTAATAAGTCTCCTTCTTACGGTTTTCATAAAGAAATGGCACCATCGTATTATGATTTTTATGAAAGCCTTTTAACTGTTTTAATAGGAGGGGTTCTTGTTTGCACCTCGCGACGTATCGCCGCTAAAATTTGTAAAAAGGGGTAATGCCTATTGAAACTAAACTTTAGGAAAGTTGTCTTTGTCCATTTTTGTCTCTCCCTTTAATAAAGATGAATGGCTTCTTTTTCTTTTATTAAAAAGGTGACACCTATTTGCTTAGCCATTTTTTGAACTTTGGATTTTAATGACTGGGAATCGTGAAAGATAGGGACTTCTTTCTGTAAGCTTTTTATATACAAGACTAAGATTTGGCATGAATAGCTTGAGTTTTTGTGAGACCGATAAACCTTTGTCTTCGCTACATGGATTTCTAGATCAGATTTTTTAATGACTAAATCCTTGTATCTAGGAGCTGAAATCATTTGAGAATTCTTATCAAATACTAGGATGCTAGGCTTTTTATTTTCAAGTAAAGCAATGACAATAAAGATTAAGCCTATGAAAGCCAGCATGCTGATGAAAGATATAACATAGAGTGTTTCTATAGAATACTTTGATGAGAAATAGAGGAACCCGGCGACAAGTGAGAAGAGCCAAAGCAATAGGGCAATGATTCCAGTCTTTTTCTCTAGCCTGATAGAGTCAGCGGTCTCTATTATTTTGATGCTGCCAGATATCAAGGTTTGCTGACAAACTTCTTCAAATGTCGGGTAAGTCACCATGCGTCTGGTTTTATGAGCTACTTATTTCTCGGGAGAAAGAGGTAAATAAAGCTCCCCAAGAGTTGTAGCACAACGATGAGTACGATTCCTATGATACGATTTGTATCTGTCAGCTTTTTGTTCATGATACAATGAATCAATGACCATATCCAAAGTCCTAAACAAAGCAGAATCAATAGGAAAAAGACTACTTGAGCGGCCACAAGCTCAGTACTGAAGTTGAGTTCTTCTATCATATGAATGAAAGTTAGGTTAATAGATCATCCATTAACAGAAAAAACCACTAAAGAAAAGCGTGTGGCCTCTCTTTAGTGGTTAAATAAAGCAGTGTTTGATTTAGCTGCGTTCGCTTGAGTTCAGTTAACCCAAGCGTAATTGCGCTAGTTTCTGGTCTAGGGCTTCGGTTGCTAACGTCTCTAGCTTCTCATCCGAAAGCTTCTCAATGACTTCGATTAAGAAGCCGCGAGCGATCATTTGCTTAGCGGTTTGAGGATCGATGCCACGGGCTTTTAGATAGAAGATTTCTTCTTCTTCAATCGTGGAAGATGTGGAGCCGTGAGAACACTTAACCTGATCGGCGTTGATTTCCAAACCAGGCATTGAGTTGGCCTCGGTTGTGTCTGACATCAAGAGGTTGCGACAGGTCTGATAAGCGTCGGTGAAGTGCGCTTTCTCTTCGACAAAAATCAATCCAGAGAAGACCGTTTTCGCCTTGTCGTAGAGAGAGTTTTTATACAACAAGTCACTCGTGGTGTGAGGTGAAGCGTGAGACTGGAATGTGCGTTGGTCGTACTCTTGGTTCTCGTTGGGAACGGAAACCGAAAGCAAGTTCGCGTGAGCGCCATTCTCGTTCAGATAAGCACTGGCTTCGGAGCGAGCCCATGCCGCACCAGTGTTCAAGATACAGCTCGAAATATTGGAGTCCTTACCTCCATCCACGCGGTGGTGGAAGGTGATGCGAGATTCTTCCTGAACTGACTGAATTGCCAAGTGCTTAACGGTCGCAGAAGCTTCGGAATGAATGATGGTCACGCCAACGGTTGTGGACGGTGCATTATCATTAGAAGTGTACTTCTCAACCACTGAGAACTGAGAGCAAGCGCCTGCATGAATGAATAATAGCGTGTTGTTCGCTGAAGCGCTTATCACTGAGTAATCAATGATGATTGGCTCTTCTAAGATTTCATTCGAAGGGATATCGATAAACAAAGCGGATTCAATATTCGAGAGAGCCAGCGCGGTTACTTTAGGAGACCCTAAGGTAGCGCCTGATTTCTCCAATAAAGGAGCGAGGCGCTTGAGCTGATCATCTGATAAATCCGTCACGGAGTGAATGAACGCTGCGTTGGTCACACTCGTGTCCGCGGCTCTAAAGCTCTCAATCGTCTCGTGCTTGCCTTGCTTCAGGTTACCGAATCTCCAGTTCTCTTCGCTGCGACTCGGTAGCGGCAGTGCGTCAAACTCTTGGAGCTTCTGTGCTTTAAAATCATTTAAAGTCATAAATATAAATTTTTTGGTGTTATTAACTGAATTCGCTAATTGATTAACCCACGGAACCTTCCATCTCTAAATCGATCAAACGCTTAAGCTCAACCGAATACTCCATAGGGAATTCGCGAACTAAATCGTTGATGAAACCATTAACGGCCAAGGACATCGCTTCCCCTTCGTTCAGACCACGCTGTTGCATGTAGAAGAGCATTTCTTCACTGACTTGAGAAACCGAAGCTTCGTGCTGAGTCACGTGATCATTCCCGCGAACCGTGATGGCTGGGTAAGTGTCAGTGCGTGACGTTGAGTTGATGAGGAGGGCATCACATTCTGTGTTGTTGCGGCAACCTTTGAGGTGCTTAGGAATGTGAACTTGTCCACGGTAAGTGGAGCGACCTTCACCGACAGAAATTGACTTAGAAACCACGTTTGAAGTCGTTTCGTCAGCTGCGTGAATCATTTTAGCACCGGTGTCTTGGTGCTGTCCATCATTTGCCAACGCGATAGAGATGACTTCACCTCTGGCGCGACGGCCTTTCATGATGACTCCTGGGTATTTCATGGTCAGTCTTGAACCAATGTTACAGTCAATCCAGCGGATCTCTGCATCTTCCATTGCCAAGCCACGTTTGGTCACGAGGTTGAAGACGTTAGCCGACCAGTTCTGAACGGTGACGTATTGAATTTTTGCTCCTTTTAAAGCCACAAGCTCAACCACTGCAGAGTGGAGAGTAGAGGTCTCAAAACTAGGGGCAGTACAGCCTTCCATGTACATGACTTCAGAACCTTCGTCAGCAATGATCAGCGTTCGCTCAAACTGACCAAAACTCTCGGAGTTGATACGGAAGTAAGCCTGTAGAGGTTGTTCTAATTTAACACCCTTAGGGATGTAGATGAAAGAACCACCAGAGAAAACGGCACTGTTGAGTGCTGAGAACTTATTGTCGCCGGTTGGAATCACCTTGCCAAAATAAGGTCTGAAGATTTCTTCATGCTCCTTTAAACCTTCTGTAGAACCGACGAAGATCACGCCCTTTTTGGACAGTTCTTCCTTCATGTTCGAATAAGCGGCCTCGGAGTCAAACTGAGCCTCAACGCCGGCCAAGAATGCACGCTCTTGCTCAGGAATGCCTAAACGCTCGAAGGTTTCCTTCATTTCATCCGGTACTTCATCCCAGCTTCTGGTTGGCTTGGTGCCACCAGAGAGGTAGTAACGGATTTTACTAAAGTCGATATTGTTGAGGTCCTCCGTTGCCCAGTTGGTTGGCATTGGTTTGTCCTCAAAAGTTTTTAATCCGTGCTTACGGAACTCACGAATCCACTCAGGTTCTTCTTTGACATCCGTGATATAATCAACGGTTGCTTCAGAAAGACCAACGCCAGCATCATACTTATGCTTAACGTCATAGGTGAAATCACCTTTAGACTGATTGACGTCAATCGCAGCCTGCGTATCTTCGTCTATTTGGTCAGAAATATTTACATCATCCATAGTTATGGTGTTTTTAGAGTTAAGATGCCTTACGATTTAAGGAAATCGTAGCCTTCGGCCTCAAGGGTTTCAGCGAGTTCGAACCCGCCGCTACGAACGATTTGACCATCCGCCATGACGTGTACTTTATCCGGCTTGATGTAGTCGAGGAGTCTTTGGTAGTGAGTGATGAGTAGGAAGCCACGGTTTTCTGCTCTCATGCTGTTCACGCCTTTAGCCACTACTTTGAGGGCATCAATATCAAGACCTGAATCAGTTTCATCCAAAAGACAGTATCTAGGATCAAGCATCATCATTTGAAGGATTTCGTTACGCTTTTTCTCGCCTCCTGAGAAGCCTTCGTTAACGGCACGACCGGTGAACTTTCTGTCCATTTCAAGGAAGTCCATTTTTTCATACATCGTGTGGTAGAACTTAACCGCATCGATTTCCTCACCCTTAGGTAAACGCGCTTGTAAAGCCGCTCTCAAGAAGTTTGCGTTGGATACACCAGGCACTTCCATTGGGTATTGGAACGCTAAGAAAAGACCCGCACGTGAACGCTCATCCACATCAAGCTCAAGCACATCTTGGCCGTCCATGGTGATGGTGCCTGCTGTGACTTCGTAGTCTTCGTGACCACAGATGATTTTAGAAAGAGTGGATTTGCCTGAACCGTTAGGTCCCATGATGGCATGAATTTCTCCCGTTGGGATTTCTAAGTTAACTCCTTTAAGGATTTCCGTGTCCGCGATTTTAGCGTGAAGGTTATTAATGACTAAGCTCATTGTGTCGTTGTGTGATAAATTAATGGGTTGAGTTATTGGGTAAAATGCCTCGAATAGTGATATCTAAATTTTCGATAATGGTGTCTTCAGGAAGGTCAAAAAGATCTTTGATATTAACGTCTTTCTTAAAAGCGACATCTTGGATTTTTCCTGTTTTCTCATCTAAGAAATGGCCGTGTTCTTTCAAGTTCGCACAGTAGCGGCTGGGCTCTCTATCGAAGTTGACTTGTTGAAGGACCTCGTGTTCGACCAGGGTCTCAAGACAGTTGTAAACCGTTGCGAGTGAAATGCTGGGCATTCTCTCTTGCAGGCTGATGAATATGTCGTGAGCCGTGGGGTGGTCTTTTTTTTCTAAAAGCAGACGGTAGACCTCTTTTCGCTGCTTCGTCATGCGAACGCCTCCTATTTCATTAGGAATCGAGAGCGTTGATGGTGAAGAGGCTTTAGACATTACTTTTCCCGAAAATATCGACAAAAATAAAGTTGGCAAGCTATATTTAGAATAATTCTAAATACAAAAACAAGCTCCGTGAGGGGATGAGAATGTGGTTCTTAGAGGGCGTTTCTTCCTGCTCTAAATCAAGAGGGTTGAGGGGCTGTTGTCTCTGGTTTTTCTAGTATTTCTGCGGCATCAGTTCCTGAATTAGAATCTAAATCAAGGTTGGCATCTGAATTGGAATCCAAGCCTTCCTCTAGCTTGGGTTTGATTTGTTTCACCCACACGTAGCGTTCTAAGATCACCTTAACAATTGCGGTTAAAGGAACGGCGAGTAAGGCACCTAAGAAACCACCCAGAATCAAAGACCAAAACAGCATGGAGAAGATCACGGTCATGGGGTGCAGTCCTACGGAATCGCCCACTATTTTAGGCTGAGTGATGATGGAGTTGATGTTTTGCACCACGATGAAGACGAGTATAATCATCACCAAGTAAGGCCAGACTTGCTCACCCAGCCAGAATTGGTT
>CALLBE010000021.1 GCA_938001985.1 uncultured Verrucomicrobiales bacterium
GCTTACTGGCTTAAGCGTCCTTTTTGCTCTAGGCTTGGCTGTTACCTCCATGGTTCTTAACTTTTTATCCGCACGCTTTATTGCTCAGAGAAAAAACAAACTATTCTGTTTAATTGTTGCGGCTCTTAACACTTTCCAAGCCCCTCTTGGCACCGCATTAGGTATATTCACTTTTATAGTCTTACTGCGAAGCTCCGTAGAAAAGACTTACCCACTGACTAGCAAATAGAACGGCCAAATAGTCAAAAAACTATTAATTTTCACCTAAGCCCTAGCTATTTCGCCAACAGGTCTTTCCAAGACTCAAGCGCATAGTTTTCACCTAGCCCGCCCATCGTCGTTAATAGCTGAGAACACGCCTCTTTCCAACTTTCATAATCAGGTTGTCCGAACGGACGCTTGGCTGATTGCGTAAACACTAAATAAGTGATCTCTAGCTTTTCCACAGGTCGACGGTAGGCTGAAGACCGGCTATCAATCTCTCGCGCAATCCTCAAAGAAGCTTCACCCATTTTGTAAGAAGGACCCGCATCGCCAACAATAGCAGGATAGAGTTTGTCTTGATAAATCACGACCGCATAATCACCAACACTAGGTGACCAAGGCCCTGAATGCCTGAGAAAAGCCACCGGAATGACAATAAACGGATCATACTCAGCCACTAAGAATGAGCGCTTTTTTAAATCAACAACACCCCGACGATAATAATCCTTTCGTTTGGCGTCGGTTTCTTCTTTGTATTTACGCTCCCACAAAGGCAACAAAGGGTTAGGGTTTTGAGTCACCTTCCGCCATTGATAACTGGTAAACGGCTGATAATGCTGAGACTCGGTAATACTCTTATTCATCTTTGGCAAGCGATCACCATCGGTCCCGTCAGAGACGACATCCATCTCAGATTGTATGAGTAGCATGCCCTGAGATAGATCTTCAGAGGGAATTTCTAAAATAGTCTGAGTGTCGTAAGCATGATGCATCGTTAGCAAGCGAGACCACTCTTTTTGGTTTCTACGAATCCTTTGGCTTTTCAATCCGTATAACTCTTCAAAATAAGGTGAAACCTTAGCCATCTCGAGTCTAGTCTCTAACCACGGGAGCATTTCACCGAGATAAGGGCTACCAACTTCTAACTCTTCAATCTTTGTGGCTGGGCGAGGCCATTCGTAGGTTAGATCAATATTAATTTTATAATACTCACTCGACTTACGAGCCTCGTTAGCCAATGGGCTTCCTTGCTGTACTGGCAATACCTTCGACGATTTCTTCACCAACAATCCATTGCGTAAATGATCAATGTCTAAAAATCTCAACTCCTTCTTATCAAGCTCAACGAGATTTTCTCGAGGAACGGCTTTAGGAATAGGCGCCGCTTTTATAATCACCTCATCCGCAGGTTGAAAAGGCTTGATCGCCTGCAGCAGTAAATACCGAACTTTGCTGTTATTGAGGGAAATTACAAAAATCAATGCCGCAAGCCCTAGGAGAAACACCCCAAAACCCATTAAATTAAGCTTATTTTTCGTCTCACTCATATGCTTTTATAAAAGATTAAAGAAGGACGCTCACTATCGATGAACATTTGATAACGCTCCTCGGGTACAATTGAACCGTCAGCTGGAGAAAACCCTAACCCATCTTCAAAAAAGCCTCCAGCCTCTTTAGTTAGAGCAAACACACCGGTTTTTCCTGCTTTTTTTGCCACTTCAATGACATGGTTAACCAACGCCTTACCATAAGAGCGACCAGACTGCTCCGCTCGTACAAATAAACACGCCACTTCAGCAAAATCGGACCCTTCATATGAATGCAAGGCCACGCAACCAATCACGTTCCTATCCATACTGATCACGTAATAATCATTCAGACAGGACTGTATCGTTTCATAATCTCTTGGAATCAGGCGAGAAGAGCGAATAGAGCGACTGATCAAAGCTAAAACCTCAGAAATATCCTCTTCAACCATCGGGCGAATCAATCGGTATTCATCTCGATAAATCATCGTCCCCTTCCCTTCATTTGAGAAAAGTTCTTCAACCAAGACTCCCGGAACACTCCCGTCGAGCAAATGAATACGCGGAACCGTATACACGCCTTCTTTTAATAAATTCTCTCCAATACTCGGAACACGAACCGTATACTTATTCACATCCGACTCAGCGGTCTTCACGGCCTCAGCATAACGAATCGTGGGTAAAAGCCCCTCCTGTTCGTAAACTCCTCCTTTATTGAAAATAAAAATGAGTTTTTCAGGGCAAACCTGATCACAAAGTTGACTCAATCCACAGGCCGAAGACAAATCTGAGGCCTTAATCAACAACGCTTGATTACGTGAAAAAATCTCCTGAACTTGAGCTGATTGATTGGCACTCAATGCATCTCCACTGAGTTGATGAAAGCGAATTTCACTCTCCTCAAACTGCTCTAAATAAGCATCCAAATCCCCTTCCCAAACCACAATAAGGTTCACCCCTAATTGCTGAATAACCGAGAGATCCAAGACCACCTCAGCTAGACAAGATTCTAAAATATCTCGCGTATCAATCGAAATGATAAAAGTGTTCCCCAAAAACTGAGGAACATAACGTAATACATCTCTAGTCTCAACGGCCGCCATCTCTTCCTTATATATATGAAATTATTTACCCAGTAGCGCAAGCCTCTACGATAAATTATTCAAGAAGAGGAATAACCATCGAAAGAATTACTTTCGACGCCTTGAAAAACGATACCTTATAAAAAAAGAACCTCCGCAACTCACAACAAGTTACGGAGGTTAAAAGTTAACCTTCTTTATCAAAAAAGAAGGAAGCAGCACTATCACTTAATAACGGTAATGCTCAGGCTTATAAGGACCTGTTGGTTTCACACCAATGTAAGCCGCTTGCTCATCGGAAAGAACCGTCAAGTTCGCACCTACTTTCGCCAAGTGAAGCCTCGCCACTTCTTCATCCAAATGCTTAGGAAGAATATACACTTTATTTTCGTAAGTGTCCTGGTTTGCCCAGAGGTCGATTTGAGCCAAGGTTTGGTTAGCGAATGAGTTAGACATCACGAATGATGGGTGACCCGTTGCACAACCAAGGTTAACCAAACGGCCTTTTGCCAATAGGTAAATGGAGTTACCATTCGCAAACGTGTAACGATCCACAGCGCCTTCGATTTCAGGCTTAATTTCTGTAACCGTAACGTCTGGTAAGTTGTTCAAGGCATCAATTTGAATTTCGTTATCAAAATGGCCAATGTTACAAACAATCGCTTGATCTTTCATTGATTGAAGATGCTCAACCGTTAAGATGTCTTTGTTACCAGTCGTGGTTACATAAATGTCAGCCAAGCCAAGTGTGTCTTCAACCGTACGAACTGAGTAACCTTCCATCGATGCTTGAAGTGCACAGATTGGGTCCACTTCCGTTACAGAAACGATAGCACCCATCGCACGAAGCGCTTGAGCACACCCTTTACCCACATCACCGTAACCACAAACCACGGCTTGCTTACCTGAGATCATCACGTCAGTTGCACGCTTAATTCCGTCAACTAGGGATTCACGGCAACCATAGAGGTTATCAAACTTAGACTTCGTTACGGAATCGTTTACGTTGATTGCAGGGAAAAGCAGTGAACCGCTTTCAACCATCTCATAAAGACGGTGTACCCCTGTGGTTGTCTCTTCAGAAACACCCTTACAAGCTTCCACAACAGCGTGCCAGAACTTAGGATTCTCAGCGAACTTCTTCTTCAAGGTTGTCTTGATAATCGCTTCTTCTTCACTGCCAGAAGGCGTATTCACCCAGTCTGAACCGTTTTCCAATTCAAACCCTTTGTGAATCAATAAAGTCGCATCACCACCGTCATCAACAATCAACTGAGGACCTTGCTCTCCTGGGAAAGTGATCGCATCCATCGTGCACTCCCAGTACTCTTCGAGCGTTTCACCTTTCCAAGCAAACACAGGCACCTTGGCTTCAGCAATAGCAGCCGCCGCGTGATCTTGTGTTGAATAAATATTACAACTAGCCCAGCGAACATCCGCACCTAGGTCAACTAGCGTTTCGATTAACACAGCGGTTTGAATCGTCATGTGCAACGACCCCATGACACGAACGCCTTGGAGTGGTTTAGCCGCTGCGTGTTTTTCACGAATAGCCATAAGTCCTGGCATTTCGTGCTCAGCAATATCGATCTCTTTGCGGCCAAAAGCAGCAAGAGCAATGTCTTTAATTTTATAATCAGTCATTAGTTTAATTGGTTAAAAGTTAGTAAGGTTTAAAAAAAGGTAAGGGGCTATAGATTCAATGCAGACTTCAAGTTATCCACTTGGTTCAGCTCTTCCCAAGGCAATTGCGCGTCTTCACGACCGAAGTGACCGTAGTTCGTTGACGCACCGTAGATAGGGCGTAGCAAATTCAACTGAGAAACAATAGAAGCCGGCTTGAATGAGAAAATCTCACGAACAGCATCCGCAATCTTATCTTCACACACATGGTTGGTTCCAAACGTGTTCACCAAGATTGAGATCGGCTCAGGATGCCCAATTGCGTAAGAAACTTGAAGCTCACAACGATCTGCCGCGCCTGAAGCCACAATATTCTTAGCCACCCAACGGCACATATACGCAGCTGAACGGTCCACCTTAG
>CALLBE010000022.1 GCA_938001985.1 uncultured Verrucomicrobiales bacterium
TAAGATATTAAGTTGAATATTATGTATTTTGACGCGTCAGGTAAACTTATTGATGTGTCTTCAAGTTTTTCTAGAGTTCAAGGGGTTTTGAAACCAAATGAAGAATTAGGTTTTAAGGTAAGACGCTCGCTAGGGGATTATAGAGCAAAAGCAGAGGAGCTTGATGCGGCAAGATCTTCAAGTGTTAAAGCTTCAATCTCTAGCTTCACTATTATTAAATAAACCTAGGTTTTATAGGTTTGAACTAGATTTGAGTTAGGCTTCAATAAGTCAATCGTATCTCCCTTTAAATTTCAGAATAATCCTACTCTCTTTCTCTACTTAACTTACTTTCTCCACCAAAATCAAATAAGGCGGGGTGTTGGGAGCATTGAGGTATTGGTAGGTGAGGACTCTGTAGTTTTTTCGAGAGAGCGTTTTTAAATGAGTCTCAATCAAGGTGCACTCTTCTGAGCCACCTTCGTGACCTAAGTAACCCATGATACTGATGACTCCGCCCACGGCGAGATGTTGACAGGCCTTTTGTATCGCAAGGAGAGACGTGTGAGGCTGAGTGATGACGGTTTTATCAAACTTAGGAAGGTAGCCTAAATTAAACATGATCACGGTGGGGGGAGAGAGTTCCGTGTAGTCAATCTCCGAGTGGCATTGCTGGATCAGGTTAATCGTGGAGGTGGATGATATTGCCTCCAACCTTTCTCGAGTTGCTGAGATGGCTTCGGCTTGAAGATCAACACCGGTGAGTGTACCTCCACCAACGGATTCGAGACTTTCTAGAAGGAATAAAGTGTCATGACCATTTCCCACAGTGGCGTCGACGACATGACTCCCTTGAGTGATGAAAGGTGTGATTAGCTGTTTGGTAAGGTCAAGCGGTTTAGGAAGCATTGCTGGCTGTCTCTAGGGTGGCGGAAATCACTTGGTCACCTTCAAACGCATAGTAACCTTTAAAATATTCTTGAGAGAGGAGAAGGGGAAACCATTCCTTATCGTCTTCCCACATTTCATCATAAGGAATCTCATTGATATGACACCAGAAGGGCGCGGCCTCATCGGTCTCAATGGGTGTGCCTGTCCAATTCCTTGTGGTGTAAACGAGACATGACATGTCAGCAGAGTCTGACATTTTAAAGTGTAATTCACCCGCTTGTTTGAGTTCAGAGACCTTCAATCCAACTTCCTCGAATGTTTCTCTAATAGCAGCCTCTTCAAACGATTCATTTAACTCCAGCTTTCCTCCTGGACCGTTGATTTTGCCTTCGCCCAAGCCTCTTTTTTTACGAATAAGAAGCACGTTTTCGCCTTCAAATATAAAACATAAGGTTGCTTTTTTTTCAGGCACCCAGTTAGACCAGTCCATAGGTTTGGTTGAGGTTAACGCCATAATCGGTGAAGGAAGAAGACTTCAAGAGGGGAGTAGTTGTAACACCATTCGATGGCGTCACCCACATCCAAGGTAGAGGCATCTGCTTTGGTTTTGAACTCCAAGTGCCATTTCCCGGGGGTGATCATTTTTAAAGAAAGGTAATAGACTTTAACGGGGGTGTCGCTTTTTGAGTCATTGAGTTTCTCAAGAATCATATTGGGCATTCTTGACACCTTAGTCGGGTGGCCGAAAGGCGCCGTTGTGATGTTAGCCTTGGCTTTATACTGATCAATCAATAGGCCTAATAAGCCTTTGTTCTTTAGGATTCGCATGGCTTGAATTAAACCTTTACGGTTTGAAAACAGCTGCATGCCGTCTTTTTCTCTTCGGCGCTTAACCAGCGTATCCAAGTAAGGGTTATCAAGAGTGCGGTAGAGGGCACCAGCAAGAGGTGTCAGTTGCGGTAGCATTCTGGCTAAAAGCTCCCAGTTACTAACATGACCGAGTAGGACGAGGCGAGGGTGTTCTGCCGCGACGACTTCTTTGTAGGCATCATTTTCAACCCAAGTCGCATACTGAGAGAGTTGCTCTCCTGGAATGGATCCAAATCGAACTGAGGTGAGTAAGTTGCCTGCAATATTTTTGAACAAACGCTTAACGGACTCTTGGTTGGCTAAGCTTGGGAATGATTTTTTTAGATTCTCGAGTACAAGCGCTCTTTTCTTATTAAAAAGGCCGTAAGCAAGCCCTCCCAGCCCTTGCCCCATGACAAAGACCCAGGAAACAGGGAATAGCTTTAAGAAAAACTCAAAAGCTCGATAGATGAGGTATTGCAGGTAGGCAATGACTCTATCTTGCTTGGTTTTTACTTTAGCCATTTTTTAGTGGTTAAAAAGAGACTTTAACAATCGCAAGTTTCGGCCAAAGGAAGGCTTTTCTGAGCGCGCTTAGGATTGGTGAACCAATCAATATAGCACTGATTCGCAAAGAAGTTACCCGCATTGGTTGGGTAATTACCCGTGAAGTACCAATCGCCAAAGAGCTTTTTATCACGAGAATTTCCTGTTAAACAATCGTGGAAATCATCGGTGTCTAAGTAGATTACTTCGATTTCACCTTCCCAAGCAATGTTATCAGGTCTCGAAAGCTCTGCGATTTTTTTAGATAAAAGCGCGGAGTTTTCACCCTCAAAGTTTTGGTAAATCTGTCTGACTTGGTTTTGAATCAATTCACCTTTTGGCTTTTGATTCTCAGCAATACAGTCGTTGTAGATTTTTTCTAAAAGCTCATCACTGGCGAGTCTGTGGGCGGCTCGGAACGCAATTAACGTATCCAAACTTACCATATCAATCCCGTAGCAATCAGGGTAGCGGATTTGAGGCGCGGTTGAACATACAATCAATTTAGTCGGTTCTGTTCTTGCTAAGATCCTTACGATGGAGTTGTTCAGGGTATTGCCGCGAACGATAGAGTCATCGATGACAACTAAGGCGTCTTGATTGCGTTTGATGACATCGTAGGAGATGTCATAGACCATGTTGGTCATCTGAACGCGGTTGTTTTTAGCCGCGATGAAGGTACGCATTTTTTCATCTTTTAAGGCGATTTTTTCAACACGTGGCCAATTGTCCATGATCATGCTGTCGAGTTCCTCTTCAGAAACCTCACCTTTTTGGATGTAATTCTTGATATCCTCTCTCACCTTGCGGCGGCGGATTTTTCTAAGGCCCTCCATGAGCCCGTAATAGCCCATTTCTGCGGTGTTTGGGATGAAAGAAAAGACGGTGTTGTTGAAGTCGCCGCCAATGGATTCATGAACTTTAGCCGCTAGAGCCTCGCCCATGTTTTTTCTTTCACGGTAGATCTCAGGATCATTGCCGCGTGAAAAGTAGACACGTTCAAACGAGCATCGTTGAAGCGGTAGGGGCTCTTTTAGCGTTACCACCGTTCTCGAAACCATGCGCGCGTCGTCATGGTTTTTTAAGATATGAAGTTGGCCGGGAAGGACTTCTTCGATTTCTGTTTGCTCCACTTCAAAAGCGGTCATCAGCGTGACTCGTTCCGATGAATAAGCATAAAGCTCATCACTTTCGTAACAGTAGCAAGGTCTGATGCCTCTAGGATCTCTGAAAATAAACATGTCCCCATTACCGAGAACACCACTGATTACATAGCCGCCATCCCAGTTGCGAGTGGCTTTTCTCAGAGCAGACTCAATGTCGATTTTCTCTGAAACCAAGTCTCTGATTTCGTCTCCAGAAAGGTTTTCCGCATCGATAGAACGGACAATGTCTTCTAAAGCGCGGTCAATGTGGTAGGCAACTGACTCGATAACGGTTTGAGTATCAGTTCCTTTGACAGGGCTCTGGCCTCTGTTGGCCAACTCTTCGTTGAGTTGTTCCGCATTGGCGATGTTAAAGTTTCCCGCCAAAAGCATGGACGCGACTGCCCAGGTGCTTCTGCGTGAATAAGGGTGGCATTCGGTTAATTTAGCTACTTCGCCAGAAGTGGTATAACGAAGGTGCCCCATGATGATTTCACCAGCCGAGTCAAAACGCTTTTTAAGTTCACCCGCGGGTATAGAAGTTGGCGCCGCCAAACCGAGTGATTCTTGCTCCTTTACATAGGTCTCTTGGAGATCTTTGTATTGGTTCTCAATACGGTCAAACAGCGTGCCTAGAGGGTCTTTCTTCGTTGCTTCGCGATCGCGAAACATATAAGCCTCGCCTTGCGGTAAGTTGGTTTTAACCGCACCGAAACCTACACCACATTGGCCACGGTTCCTCAATTTGCTCATTAAGAGCTTGAGCTTGGAAAAGTGCCATAACGGATCACCTTTCTCTTTTTCAAAATACTCAAGAGTCTTTTTGAGTCGAATAACAGCGATACCGCACATGGTATGAGAATAGAGTAGGGTTTATGCTTTGATCGAGACTTCAACCCCTTCGAGTTGTCTAACTTCACCAATCACGGTGCCGCCGTTGCCACAATTTAGAATTTTATCAACCTCTTCAGGTTTAACAATGCTGACCCAACCAAATCCCATGTTGAACGTATGGAATCTGTTTTCAGAATCAACGAATTCGAAAAGTTTGCTTAAGCCTGTGTGAGTTGGTTCTGGGATCTCAATGTTAGCGCCCATTCCTTGGAATAATCTCTCTAAGTTCTCTGGGAGGCCGCCACCTGTGATATGAGCCATTGCTTTTGGCTTCACACCCGCTTTTCTCGTGTCGTTCACAACGTCATGATAAAGTCGAGTTGGCTTTAATAGTGCCTGCATTTCCTCTTCGGTGAAAAGGTCTGGTTTTTCTTCAAGTACACGACGTACAAGGCTCCAACCATTTGCGTGAATACCGTCAGAAGGGTAGCCAACTAAGACGTCGCCGACTTCGATTGTAGAAGGGTCGATGAGGTCGTTTTTTTCAGAACAGCCCATGCAGAATCCTGCGAGTTCGATAGTGCCTTCTGGAACGATGCCTGGCATTTCAGCGGTTTCACCTCCAGCCAAGATACAGTTACAGGCCTCTAAATAATCAGCCATGCCTGCGATGAGGCGAGTGATGGCCTCTTTATCTAATTTTGGAACACCGATGTAGTCTAAGAAAAGAAGAGGGTCGCCTCCGGTGGTTAAGATGTCGTTGACGCTCATCGCCACGAGATCTTTTCCTGCGATTTCATAGAGTCCTCGCTCGAGCAAGAGTTCTATTTTTGTGCCCACACCATCACATCCAGTGACGATGACTGGCTCATTCCAGTCGCTTAGATCATAAGCGGCAGCGAATAGACCAAAAGCACCGAAAAGATTGCGTTTGTTTTGAGTGCGTTTTACATGGCTGCTGATGTCGCCAACTAAAGCAGCGGCTTCTTTGGTATCAACACCTGATTGTTTATAGGTTAGCTTGCCTGACATGAACTTAGAATGTGATTGGTTTGTATCAAATGAAAAAGGAAGAGCAAGAACGTAGATTTAAAAATATTAATAAGGAATCTTTAAACGTTGTCCGACTCGAATGGATGACCCTCTGAGGGCGTTTGCTTTTTTGATTTTTTGCCAATGCACGCCATGTCTTTGTCCGATTCTCCATAAGGTGTCTCCAGATTGGACACGGTAGTAGCGGACTTTGGTTTTCTTGCGAGAAGTTGATGAAGATCTCCGATAGCGTTGAGCGCTGCTCGTTGGTTTAGAAGGGCGTTTTGCTATTTCTGGGACGCCAGGAATAGGGTCGTAAGGTTCAGACGTTTTGTGACCATAGAGATGGTTGGATGAGTTTGAGCATGAACAAGCAAGGAAGACGCTCGTCATGAATAAACCTAAACGTAAGAACATGAGCTAAGTCTTAAGAAAAATGGAAGAAGGATTCAACCGTTTTTTCAATTTCTTCAGCGAGTTGCTCCGAGGATTCATTTCGCTGAGAAGCCAAAAACTCCAAGATGTCTCGTGTGTAGCCGGGTTCGTTTCGCTTGCCTCGATGCGGTGTCGGCGTCAGATAGGGAGCGTCGGTCTCCAGCATGAAGTGAGAGGTGGGTAGGCTTTTGGCCAAATCAATGCTGATCGGTGGTTTTTTATAAGTAACAATGCCTGTGAATGAAATGAGACCACCCAGTTCAAAAATCTTTTGAGCCTGTGATTCATCAAAAATAAAGCAATGAAATACCGCGCGAACGTGGTCCGCGTACTTGCGATAAATTGCCAAGGCGTCGTCAAATGACTGCGTGCCGGATTGATCGCGAGTGTGTAGAATGATGTTGCGCTTGTATTTGGAAGCAAACTCAAAGTGTTGTTCAAGAGAGCGAAGCTGACGTTGTCTATAAACCTCTTCATCCACACCCTCGGGAGCGGGGTGGTAGTAGTCGAGGCCGGTTTCTCCAATCGCAGCAATGTCCTCAGTATTTTCTTGGATGAGTTGTTCTATTTTTTTCAGATCCTCCTCCAGGTTTTCGGTGACATCTGTTGGGTGAATGCCTACAGCGGCGGCTAAAGAGGGATGTTGTTGCGCTAGTTTAATAGACTGCTCGCTATCTGCCACTTCCGTTCCAACGCAAACGACTCGACTGACTCCACGGTTCTGCGCATTAGCCACCAAAGAGGGGACTTCCTCGGGTGAAAATTTATAAGAAGCCAAATGGCAGTGCGTATCAGTCAGCATGAGTGTTTGTTTTTATTTTCCCCAAGAATCTTTCAGACCAATAGTGCGGTTAAATACGGGCGTATCATTGGTGTGATCTTGGTTGTCTGAGATGAAGTAGCCGATGCGCTCAAATTGGCAAGCGTAGGCTGGAGGGGCATCTTTTAATGAATACTCCAGCTTCGCGTTTTTAATCACCTTGAGAGATTCAGGGTTGATACAGGCTCTGTATCCGCCTTCTACTTTGTCCGGCTCAGGCTCATTAAAGAGGCGGTCGTAAAGTCTGATTTCTGCCTCCACGTGATGAGTGGCGCTGACCCAATGAATAGCGGCCTTGCATTTGATGCCTTCAGGCGGATTTTGACCAATGGTGTCAGGAATGTACTCAACATTGATTTGAGTGATATTCCCTTCCGTGTCGGTTTCATGGCTTTGGTAGCCAATGATATAGCCTCCTCGTAACCTCACGTATTTACCAGGAGCGAGGCGTTTATACTTTTTATTCGGAGGTGTTTCCATGAAATCATCGCGCTCGATATAGATTTCTTGGGTGAGGGGAACAGATCGCGTGGAGCTGTTTTCATCCTCTGGGTTGTCAACACATTGAAGCTCTTCAAAGTGATCCGCAGGTAAATTCGTGATCACGACCTTAAGAGGGTCGAGGACTGCCATTTTTCGATCAACTGTTTTGTTGAGGTCTTGGCGTAATTCGAAATCAAGAACAGCCATGTCTCTTAGTGACACGAATTTAGTGACTCCTATATTTTTACAATAGTTTTTAACAGCACTTGGCGTGTATCCACGTCTCCGCATGCCAGAAAGCGTCATTAATCGAGGGTCGTCCCAACCATTGACCAGAGAATCGTCGACCAACTCCTTAAGCTTGCGTTTTGATAAAACCGTGTAGTTCAGATTTAAGCGGGCAAACTCATATTGTTTTGGCGTCGAAGCCACGGGGCAATTTTCAACCACCCAGTTGTAAAGTGGTCGGCGGATTTCAAACTCAAGAGAGCAGAGCGAGTGCGTGATTCCTTCTTTCGCATCTTCAAGAGGGTGCGCAAAATCATACAGTGGGTAGATACACCATTCGGAGCCGGCTTGGTGATGCTCGCTGTGCATGACTCGGTAGATTAAGGGGTCCCTCAAGTTGAGGTTGTCAGCCGTCATGTCTATTTTAGCCCTCAAGACCGCTTTTCCTTCCTCGAAGTCTCCCTGTTTCATTTTTTCAAACAAAGCAAGGTTCTCTTCTGCTGAAGTGTTTCGGTAAGGAGAGTCAACGCCTGGCTCGGTTATTGAGCCTTTTTGAGCTCGAATGGTCTCAGAGTCCTGTAAATCAACGTAGGCTTTGCCTTCGGAAATTAAATGACGAGCGCAGTCGTAAAAGAAAGAGAAGTAGTTGCTGGCGAAGTATAAATGCTCGTTCCAATCAAAGCCCAGCCATTGTACATCGGATTTGATACTCTCAACATATTCAATATCTTCTTTCGAAGGGTTGGTGTCATCAAAGCGCAGGTGGCAACGACCCCCTGTAGACTTGTTCTCTTCCGCAAGACCAAAGTTTAAGCAAATGGAAAAGGCATGGCCAATATGTAAGTATCCATTAGGTTCGGGAGGGAAGCGAGTTACGGTTGTTTCATGAACGCCTTCGTTTAGATCATTCGCAATGATTTCTCTAATAAAGTCTGTGCTGTCTTGCTCTGGTGAATGGGCCATTTGTTTGTTTAACTAAAGTTAAATCAGAGAGGGCGTTTCGAGCCAAGAAATAAGGTGGCTACCCTTAAAAATAAAATACCTCCGTAAGCTTCCCCTAAAAAATGAGCTTACAGAGGTAATGTAGCTTATTTTGATGACTCAACTCCCCCAAATTTAGTCATCAACTACGCCTTGATTATAAGGGAGGTGCTTTTATTTATGCAAGTTATTATTTGCATGTATTGAGAAGGGATGTTTTTCCTTCTAAAAGTGAATTAAAATCTTGTTTTTTAAAAAAATAGAAAAAGTCGATTTATCCTATTAAAAGCAAAGGTTTTTTGGATTTTGTTTTTAGTGTTGTGTGTTGTTTGTTGGTTTTTGTTCTGTTATGTGTAAGGATGCTTTTTTTGTAAATATATTTTTTTATAGCATAAAGGTGCGGTTTTTTGATGGGGAATCGAATCAAAATCGCAAAAAAAAAAGCTGGGTGCTTGCTCGTCTAAAGGGGCGAGGTCTATTTGTTTTTTAGCGGTCGCAGTTTCTATTCTTCCAGTAGAATATGGAGAATATTATCTGAGAAGGTGATGTCTTTGGTAAGCCCTAGGTGGTCTTGAGGTAAGAAAATGACACGATCATAATCAATGGCTGAGTTAACACTGCTGCTATAAGCGCCTCCGGCCCGCTGATCCGCT
>CALLBE010000023.1 GCA_938001985.1 uncultured Verrucomicrobiales bacterium
TCTCGAGTTTCACTCATTATACAAAGGTTGTGATTTTTTTTAAAAGTAAGTGCTGGTTAAAAAGAGCAGTCGGCCCTGTTGACTCTTTGACAGAAAGCGTGCTCCATTTTTGTGATTTTGCAATCGTAATTTTGGGGAGAAGTCTTCTCAGAAGATAGGGCTCAAGCCATACTCTCGCTAGGTATAAAAAAGCCAGAAGGCCTGTGAAAACCTTCTGACTCGTTGCCAAATTATGGGTGGTTGCTTCTTAACGGTTTAGCTTTTTCCACTCGTGATCTGCTTTTTTGATGAACGCCTCAGGATCAGCCTTGAACTTGTCATTCACTTTTTTATTACCGTTGAGGTACAGTTTGCCTTTGTAGACCGCATAATGCTCAGGGTCGGATGCGAACTTCTTGCCTGCAGCGACTCCGTAAGCACAGTAACCGCCGTATTGTGGGAGGTACTTCTCAGGGTTCTTTGCGAACATCTCTTGAACTTCTTTTTTGACCAATAGGTAGGTCTTGCCTTCATGCACATGAGTGAACTCTTTTGTGCCTTTTACCGCTTTATCCGCAGCGAAGTAGCAGACAGGACAGTAGCCTTTGATCTCAGGTTCTGCGGCAGATAGAATGCCGAATAATGAAGCCGATGCGAGGGCCAGTAGGATTGATTTAATTTTCATAGGTTAGTGTTGTTTGGATAGATTAACTATCGGTTGATGCTCTCAATCTACAAACTACCTATCGATAGGCGAGTCTTTTTTGTGATGAGAATTGAAATAAAAGGCGTTTTTGATTTTTTAGGAGCGTTCTTTTGGGTTGTAAGTGATTTAAAATGAGTCTCTTACTTTTTTCTAAGAAAAGGGTGATGGCAGGGAAAAAAAGAGTGGGAGAGCTCTCTTTTTTATAAACGAGGGTCTGTTAACGAATAAAAGCCCCTAGAATCTAGAGGCTTTTATGAAAAAATGAAGGCTGGTTTAAACGCAGCGCAATGTCGCCGCGCTTCTGTTGCTTTTTTAATCAATAGGCTCTGCTTGAGTGCAGGTATTGACTAAATCAGAGTCTCCTGAGAAAGCTCGGGCTCTCGGTTGATTCGTCGCAAAGGCGGAGAACCATTGTAGAAGTACGCCCACTTTCACTTTGAACCCAATCAAAAGGAGCACGTGAACTAAGAGCCATGTGAGCCATCCGAAGAAGCCGGCAAATGGGATTGAACCCGACAGTCCGATTGGCTGAAGTGAAGCGTCCACCACGGCTTTGTTTTTGCGGATGATGGCCATGGAGCCTTTGTCTAAATACTTGAACGCTGGGCGTTTCGCTTCTGGGTCTCTTAGAAGACGTCCCAAGAGAGAGCCAATGAACTTACCTTGTTGCGCTGCAGCAGCACCGACGGCTGGGATGCCACGACCGCCAGGAGCGTCTTTGTAGAAGGAAGCGTCACCTGCGATGAAGACCTCAGGGTAGTCCGCTACGGACATGTCTTGTTCCACTGATACTTTCGCATTCGGAGGCGTCTCCAAGCCCATGTTTTTCATCACGTCATTGGCTTGAACGCCCGCGGCCCAGATGATGGTGCCTGCTTCTAGGGATTCGCCAGATTTGAAGCTTAATTTATTCGGCGTGATGTCGCTGACCATGGTGTTGACTAAGACCTCAACACCGGCCGCTTCTAAAATCTTCTTGGTGTAGGCGGAGTGGCTTTCAGAAAACGGAGGCAGAAGGCGAGGCGCGGCTTCGATGAGAGAGATGCGCATGTCTTCAACCGTGATGTTTTTGAAATTACGCTTCATGATTTCATAAATCAAATCAGCGAATCCACCTGCCAGCTCAACTCCTGTCGGACCGCCACCAACGATGGCAATGGTCATGAGGCGCTTGCGCTCTTCCGCGTCAGTGGTTCTTTCCGCGAGTTCTAAATTCTGTAACACACTGCGTCTGACCTTAGCCGCATCATCAAGTGACTTGAGTTGTAGGGTGTGGTCTTTCCAGTGGTCCTGGCCGAAGAAGCTGGTTCTCGCGCCTGGAGCCATGACTAAATAGTCGTAAGAGAACTCGGTGCCTGAATCACAGGTGAGGTTCTTTTGTTCTAAATCAACTTTGAGAACTTTGTCGTAGACGATTTGTACATTCTCTTGGTTCTCAAATAAGCCGCGCAAAGATCGAGCAATGTCAGGAGCCCCTAAGGTCCCGGTTGCTACTTGATAGAGTAAGGGTTGAAACAAGTGGTGATTTCTTTTATCAATCAACACGATTTCAGCATTTTGAATGTCGGCCAATTCTTTGACACATTCAATTCCCGCGAAACCAGCTCCTACTACAACTATGCGCTTCATTTGTTCAGTAAGGGTCTACAAAAACACAAGTTTGGCAAGCGATCAAACGCAGAGAATGTATTTTTTCTGACCTAAAGGTGACATAAATGAAAAAACAGCCTCGAAAAAAACGAAGTGCTGAAGTCAGTTTTCACCCTCCAAGGCCTAACCGGAGGGTGGTGTTTAAGGCTGAAGGATTAACCCCAGCTTGCCAAGTCCTGCCAGAAAGTTGGCCAGGTTTTAGCGACGCATTCAGGCTCTCCGATGGTGAACAGCGCCTCTTCCTCAATGCCAGTCTCTGAGCTTAATGCCGACCTGAGAACCCCGAAGCACATGGCGATACGGTGGTCATCGAATGAATTGGTCTCAATGGACTTGGCTTGGATTTTTGCGATGTTTTCTGGAGATTTCCAGTAGTCTCCTCCCGTGATGGTGACATCATCATTGGTCACTGAGCACTGGATGCCGAGCTGTTCGAACCCTTCCACCATGGCTTGAATTCGGTCGCATTCTTTGACACGTAAGCTTTCTAAGCCGATAAACTCATGAGTACCTTCGTAAAAACAAGCGAGAACCATGCCGGTCATCGCGACGTCAGGCATGGGTGAGAAATCGAGACAAGTCGGAGCGGAGGGCGTCCCTGTGCCTTGGATGGTTAAGGTCTGATCCGAGCGGGAAATAGACGCTCCGAAATGGGAGCAAATGTCGAGAAACTGCTCGTCGCCTTGGAGTGTTTTACGCCCAAAGCCTTCGATGGTGAGGGCTTTGTTTTGCAAGGTGGACCAAGCAGTTGGGTAGCTGGCGCCACTCATGTCCGCAGGGATTTCGTAGGATTCTGGAGCGGTGGACCCTTCGCTGACCTTCATCGTCAACAGGTCGTGGGAGACGTCAATTGAGCAGCCCCATTGTCTGAGGATTTCAAGCGTCATGTCGACATACGGTTGTGAAGGCGGGAGGGTGGACATTTTCACCGTGAGTCCTCCTTCAATAAACGGAGAAACGAGCAATAGTGCGCTCACAAACTGAGAGGAGACGTTGCCGGAAAGCTCAATGGTGGAGACGTCGACGAGGCCTTCCTTTCCTTGGTACTTAGCAGGTAGAAAGCCTTCGTTTTGTAAATTGCTGAAGGAGACGCCAAGCGTTTCTAAGGCTTTGAATAAATCTGACTGAGGGCGTTCATGCATGCGGTCAACGCCTGAGAGGCCATAGTCACCCTCAATGATTAGGCTGACGGCTGAGACGAAGCGCGCAACGGTTCCGGCATTGCCGATGTGGTGGATCTCTCCATCGCCCTTTAGCTTCAACGGAGGTGTGACGAGTAAGCCATTGTCTGTCTCAGTGAAGACCGTGCCAAATGAAGATAGCACGCGGCGCATGAAGACTGTGTCATCGCTCTCGAGGAGGTTTTTTAAAAGAACTGGGGTTTTGCCAATCGCAGCTAATAGCAAGACGCGATTTGTAATCGATTTGGATCCTGGGATGCGAATGGATGTCATAGACGATGGCATGAGTGAATCTTCTTATTTGTGATTTAAGATGCAACTTAAAATAGCATCGACTGGGTATGATTTTAATTACTGCAATTAAATTGCAACAATTAGTTGACTTGGTCTTTTGTTAATGCAATCAAAGTGCAGTATGAAAATTCTTTCTAAAAAACACCTGCTTTGTTCTTTAGCCTGTGCGGGTTCTGTATTCGCTGTTGATAGCACGATCCGTGCTTACACATTTACCACATTTGGTGAGACAGATGGTGATTTTGACGAAGTGAGAAATCACAACCATGACCCTAGTGATGAGCAGGCTTTTCAGTCCCTGGAGCTTGAGTGGCAGGCGGAGTGGAATTCATACATCAAGACTTTTGCCGCGCTTAATGGATTGACGGATGACTCGGATTCAAGCGAAACAGAGTTGGAAGAGGCTTATGTGACGTTTTCAAAACTTCCGTTTAACTTGGAAGCTAGATTTGGGCGCTTTTTTAACCGTTTAGATTCTTACAACCATCTTCATAACCACGGCTGGGACTTTGTAGACGCTAACCTTGGCAATGCGTTATTAGTGGGAGAAGAGTCGTTGGGAACCAATGGAGGTGAGATCACTTGGATTGGTGGCGATGTTTGGCAAAAAGCATTCAACATTGGTTTTGGTGAAGTCAACGAGCACGGACATGAAGAGCCGGGAGGAGGAGGTCACGGTCACAGTGATTCAGCGGAAAATGCCTTTTTAAGCGATGATGTGCTGAGCTTGAGCACTCTTGTTAAATGGTCACCAAATGACTACAATTCACATCAGTTCAACCTCTCATTTGTGACAGGTGCGAATGGTTATGAAGGTGGGGATCGCGATACTCAGATCATCACGGCTGATTATTCGTATCTTTTAAAGCCAGGTGGTTTTTCTTCAGAAAATCAATTGAGACTTGAGGCTTCTGTCTTCCGTAGAAATACCGAGTGGTTGGGCGAAAGTGGCCAATTAGGCGACAGCAACCAAGTGGGATTCAGATTGGCGGCGCTGTATCAGTTCAATCCAAAGTGGAAAGTTGGCTTCCGTTACGGTCAAGTTGACGGTGCTAAAGATGGGTTTGACACCGTTCACAATGAGTACGCATTAGAAGTGCTCGAGAGAGACCGTTACAGCTTGGTTGTTGAGCGTAATATTAATGTTTCAAAGCATTTAAATATCAACCTCAAAGCCCAGTACAACCATGACGTGATTGAGGAAGACAGCACTCATGAGCAGAACACAGGGTGGTTGCAAACAGGAATTCATTTCACTTACTAATTCCATTATTCTCGACAAAGCAGGCCTTTAAAAGTTCGATATCATTCAATGAGTGAGACCAAAGAGCTTTTAAAGGCAATGCTGCTTGAAAAATCAATTCGTACAGGCGAGTTCACCCTGGCTTCAGGAAAAACAAGTGACTTGTATGTCGACTGCCGTGTGACGGCTATGGACCCGTTCGGTGCCAACTTGATTGGTGAGTTGGGTTACGAAGTGGTTCAACAAGAGATCGCAAGCCGTGGCGTTGATATCGACGCAATCGGTGGCATGACGATGGGGGCAGATCCTATCTCCCTCGCGATTGGCATGACGTCCGCAAGAATTTCTCCGCAAGAGGCGTTGGACGTGTTTACCGTAAGAAAAGAGCCTAAAGGTCATGGGCGTGGTAAGCGTATTGAAGGTAACTTTGAGACAGGCGATCAGATTATTTTAGTGGATGATGTCATCACCACGGGTGGATCGGCGTTAAAAGCGGCGGACGCGATTGAAGCGGAAGGTGGTAAAATAGCCTTTTGTATCGTGTTGGTAGACCGTGAAGAAGGCGGCCGTGAGGCGATTGAGGCTCGAGGCATTCCTGTGGTTTCCTTATTCACAAGAACTTCTTTGTTCGCTTAAGAACAGGGAGAACTGAGAAAAGACAGGCTAGTTGAATTTAAAAAGACTGCTAGCCCATTCCACCAACGAAGGGCCACGCTTTGCATGGTCTAATTTATCAAGATAGACCGCGTAGTGGAGCAAGCCGATGACGGTGGAGTTCTCCGGATAAGCATAATTCATGGAGGTGTATTGGTTGAACCTCGACGTGTTGGGGTTACTTTCCGCTTGAGTGGTGTAAACCTCTAAATCAAAGATCTGAGCGGCCACTGCGCCGGCCTCAGGCATTTGAGAAGCGCCTCCTGTTAAGATAATACCGCCGGTGATTTGATCGAGTAATGCGGTGGGTATTTGATTTTTAATCAGCTCAAAAATCTCAAAAACTCGGTAATAAGAAACCTCATTGAGCATCTGGTGATCAACGGGGATACTCTTGTTTTGTAAGTAAAGATCCTCAAAAGTGATGGTTAAATTCGGGTCGACGAGCGGATGGTTGAGTGAAGCTGCCGCGTGATCTAGTTTTAACGCTTCCGCTTGCTTGAACGGAAGGTTCATGACCGAGTGGATATCCTCAGTGATGGCCTCGCCTCCTAAATTAACAGTTCCTGTTTGTTCCAAGGCCCCGTCGCAAAATAAAGAGAAGTCGGTGTAGTGCCCCCCCATATTGATCAAGAGCGTGCCCTTGATCTTATGATCATCATTGAGATGCAGCAAGCTCTCCGCTATGGGGGTGTAAACAAAGTCGAGCACCTTGATCCCAATGTCTAAAAAGAGGTCTCGCAGGGTCTCGATTTTCTCCTTGGGTGTATAAATCAGGTGAGCGTGTGCCTCTAAATGTTGGCCTAGTTTTCCAATAGGTGCGATCATGCACTTACGGCCATCCAGCTTGAAGTACTTAGTGGTTTTATGAAGAAAGGTCAGCTTGTTGTTCTGCAAGCGTCGATAGGCTTTTTGAGCGACCAGCCGGGTGTGTTCTTCTGTGATTTCTGCTCGTTTGGAAGTGAGTGCAATTGACTCCGAATGGTTGGTGGAGCGCGTGTCCTCGCCTGAAATAGAGAGGTAAATCTCTTGGATATTGATTTGGAGGTTGCGCTCAACAGCATAAATCATGCTTTGAAGCAGTGTCTTTAACGTATCGACATTCTCAATTTGCCCTCCTTTAACCCCAACCGTTGCGGCGGTTTCCAGCCCAAGGATTTGCACGTCTCCATATTTATCGGCACGACCCACGGCGACAACCGTTTTCGTGCTGCCTATATCGACGCTAACCTTGATTTTAGGGTGGGCCATGGAGGTGTTTAATAAACGGAAATGACGGACTGTCTTTCGTTGAGGAGGTTGATTTCTTGTAACTTGATTTGCTTTCTGGCCAATCCAATGACTTCTACAAAATTATCAACAGCCACTTGGTGACCGTGGAAGGGAGCTACCACCTTGAGATTCACCCCCTTGTATAGGCAAATGATTTCGAAGCTGTAGTCATTGGCCATGGTGATGGATTTGATTCGGATCTTGAGACGGCGCTTGTGTAATTCGCGTAGAAGCTTGATGGCCTGTCTGGATTCAATCGAGAGCGTGCTGCCTGAGGCGATGGCTCTTTCGGAATCTTCATCAACAATTTGTAGGTACGTTGATTCGAGAATGGTGGGGAGTTTGCTCAGTTTAGACTGCTGGCGATCAGTTGATTTAAAGGCCTCGCCCTCGGTGTTGATGAGTGAAATTAGCTCGCCCTCCGCATTCCTGAGTTGAGCAAGGGGTTTGTGCTCCGTGATTTCAATTTTAAGCGTATGAGGTAGGATTCTAGAGACGCTTGCGCTTTTCACATCAGACTCTTGAGAAAGGCGTTTTGTCGCTTTTCTTGTCGAAAACTCGAGTAAATATTGATCAGGTGCGCAGTTGATTAAGCTCATTGCCTCTTCTTGTCCAATGAGGCCATTCGAATCAAACTCGATGGCTTGAAGGCGAAAATAATCGGTATTACTCAACACGTCTCGGCGTAAAACAATAGCACTCCAAACAAGCAGGGCCACGAGCCCTAGGGCTAAGGCGCTTTTGATTAGGAAGAAGAAAACTTGGCGAACAGGTCCCTCCTCCTCGGCCTTAGGGGAGGTGATTCGGATGTGATGCTTGATCAGTGGCTGTTCTTTTTTGACACGCATGAGGCGTTTGAAATCTAACTGAGGCGGGTTTCTAGCGAGAGATTAATGATTTTATCGCAAAGCTGAGGAAACTCAAGGCCGGTGGCTGCTGCTGATTTTGGAAGCAAGCTGCTGGCAGTCATGCCAGGAATGGTGTTGATCTCCAGTACATAAGGATTGTTATCAGCATCCAATAAAACATCGACTCGGGAGTAAACCTCCACGCCCACAGACTGGTGAGCCTTTAGGGCGACCGCTTTAACTTTTTTCGTTGTTTCCTCGTCTAAATCGGCAGGACAAAAGTATTGTGTTTTTCCTTCGCCAGACATCCACGGGTATTTATTTTTAATATCATACCAGCCATCCTCTGGGCAGATGTGGACAATAGGTAAGGCTTGGTTATCAAGAACACCAACGGTTAATTCCTTTCCTTCGACAAAGGCTTCAATGAGTAATTCATCCCCATATTTGGAGGCCTCTTGGATGGCGGCAACGGCCTCTTCTTCAGTTTTTACAATACTAATCCCAACGCTGGACCCTTCTCTCGGTGGTTTTACGACAAAAGGAGGCGCAAAAGAGGGCTGGGTCTTCCCATCAGCTGGGATGACTTCACTGGCGGGAGTCGGGACGCCCGCTTTCGTTAGCTCAAGTTTTGTTGCAATTTTATCAAAGGCGATTTCGCTGCTGAACGCTCCTGCGCCGGTATAAGGTTGGCTGATGCTGTCGAGGTAGCCTTGCAGTCCCCCGTCTTCGCCCCAAGTGCCGTGGATGACATTGAAGATGATATCAGAACCGGCTGGGATCTCTGGACGAGTGTCGACCACATCAATGGGAGTGACTCGATGACCTAAGGATTCAAGGGCTTCAATAACGGCTTTGCCAGAGGCTAAAGAGACTTCGCGCTCAGATCCAGGGCCTCCCATGAAGACAGTGACATTTTTAGGTTCAAGACTCATACCTATAGACAAAAGTAACTGACTTAAAAAATCAATGGCTTTGAACTCTAATTTGAAAAATCTCTAAGATGGAGTCTAAGCTTTGTTAAAAATGGGTGTCGCTCGGCTCAGTAGTATTTTAGCTCAGTTGAGAGTTTCATCGTATAGGAGTGTTGGTTTTCACCCTTGTTTTAATGATAACTAGGAGTTTTCTTTACTGAGTAGTTCTTTTTGCATGGCCTCAATTTTCTTTATCATGTCTTTATAAAATATTTTAGACTTAGAAAAAGGATCATAAAAACCTTCATTTTCTAAATAGAAGCCACGACGAGCATTGTGAACTCTATATTCACCATTTAGGTCAAATATAAACACTAATATTTTTTTCCCTTTTAGATGATCATAGTTGTTATTGTACTTATGAAATCTAACGCTTATATGCTTATCTAAATTACCTTTGAAAGTTCGAAGGACAGTTCCAGAAAGTTTAGATTCTTTCATGACTCGCCCTTCTACAGTTTCAACTTTTTGAATTTCCATTTCACATATGAACTTTGATGATTTTATCTTTTCATCTAGTGAGAATACCACGCTCTTAGCAAATAAGTTTGTTGAGGATAATATAATTAGCAGTATTGTTATTTTCATAAGGTTAATAAGTTAGTGTATCTCCTTTCTTGAGGGATAGCAAGTTGTCGATTTTTTATGAAAAAAATTGGGAATGAATCACTCACCTATTTTAACCGCCTGCAAATGGTGGCAAAAACGAGACCGTATCATTGGCGTGAATCTCATGCGACCAGCTCACGAGTTCGTCATTAACGACGGGGCGTAAAATTTTGGAACTTAGGGATTTGATCTTATAGCGCATGCGCAGTTCCTCCCAAACCCCGTGGGTGGTTCGTGAGTAGGTGGTCCAGGGTTGCTCAGTCACTTGAGTGATGGCAAATAATTGAGCGAAGTGCTCGAGTTTAATCTCTAATGGGCCTCGGCCGTTTTTGAGTCGAAGCTCGATGTCGTGTCGATCGCCTGGGGTGTTGCAGTTGTCAATGGCGTCTGGAAGTTGGGGGGTGATTAGGGTGTTGTTTTCAAGTGATTTGAAAAAGCATCGAGCGCAGTGGTGATTGCTTTCGTCTTCGAAAAAAGAGGGGATTCCCTTGAGGTCGTCCTTGTTATAAATGGCACAGAGAGGCTCGCTTTTTTTATCAAACCGGGATTCAAAAGCAGTTGAGTAGGCTGCGCCCTTGGTGGTTTGAAAAGCGGTGCGCAGTTGCTTCAGGTGATCAAGGTCAATCAGAGGCAGGTCGCAGGACAAGATAAGCCAGTGGGCATCAGGGTGTTGCTGATGAGCCGCGTAAATGCCGGCTAACGGACCTGATCCAATGGACGTGTCGGTGATGACGGGAAGAGAAAGAGGAGAGGGTGAGGCTTGTGAAGGCTCTCGTTGAGAGAGGAAGGTCTGATCACAAACCTGAGTTAGCAAAGAGGAGAGTCTAGATAGCTCCGTCTCCCCATGCCATTGCAGAAGCTCCTTAGGCTCTCCCATGCGACGGCTTTCGCCTCCTGATAGGAGTAAACCGTAGATTGGAGAATGCATGCTCATGCCCTAAAGAAGTTTCTTTAATCAAAAAGGCTTAGTGCCTGAAGTGACGGTGACCGGTGAAGACCATGGCCAATCCAGCTTCGTCAGCGGCTGCGATGACTTCTTCATCACGGATAGAACCTCCTGGTTGGATACAAGCGGTTGCCCCTGCTTTGATAGCGGCTTCTAGACCGTCAGCAAATGGGAACATGGCGTCAGAAGCAATCACGGAACCTTTGAGGTCAAGAGCGGCTTCTTGGGATTTCCACACGGCAATGCGAGACGAGTCGACACGGCTCATTTGACCTGCGCCAATGCCAAGCGTGCGATCTGCTGCTGCGAAAACGATAGCGTTTGATTTAACGTTTTTAACCACTTTCCAAGCAAAAGCCATGGCGGTTAACTCCTCTGCCGTTGGTGGACGTTTTGTCACCACTTTGCTCTCAAGGTCTTCAAGACCCAAAGGCGTGTGATCGCGGTCCATGAGCATCACGCCTCCTGGAGCTGAACGGATGATGGGTGACTTGCGTTGCTTCTCAAACGACTCATTAAGCTTGATGAGTCTAAGGTTCTTCTTCTTCTGAAGAATCGCACGAGCTTCTGGTTCGAAGTCAGGAGCAATGATAACGTCTGTGAAAATAGCAGAAATGATGCGAGCCAAGTCTTCGGTGAGCGGTCGGTTGGTCACGATCACGCCACCAAATGGAGCTTGTTGATCGGTCTCAAATGCCTTTTGCCATGCTAGACGTAAGTCGTCATCTTGGCCAACGCCACAAGGGTTGGTGTGCTTAAGAATCGCAACGGTTGGTTTTTTAAAGTCAGCAATGAGATCTGCGGCTGCCTCGATATCAAGGACGTTCGTGTAGCTCAACGCTTTGCCTTGAAGTTGTGTCACATAGTCTGAAAAGTTGCCGTAGAGCGCGCAAGTTTGATGCGGATTGTCACCGTAACGAAGCTCTTGTTCAATTGGTAAAATGATGGACTTCGTGGTTGGAGCGCCTTCGGATTGTTGAGCGCTGAAGAAGGTGTTGATCGCTGAGTCGTAACTAGCGGTTCTGAAGAACACCTTGGTCATCAATCTCGTTCTGGTTGGCAGGGTGGTGTCGCCATTGTTGTCTGCCATTTCTCTCAAGACATCGTCATAATCTTGAGGGTCGGTCACCACGGTAACGTGCTTGTAGTTCTTCGCAGCAGAGCGAAGCATGGAAGGGCCGCCAATATCAATTTTTTCAATTGCTTCCTCAACCGTTACGCCTTCTTTAGCGACGGTTTCTTCGAAAGGATAAAGATTAACCACGACTAAATCAATGGTCGGGATGTCGTTGTCTTTCGCTTGAGTTTGGTGAGTGGAGTCATCTCTTTTTTGTAATAATCCACCGTGAACTTTCGGATGCAGTGTTTTGACTCGACCTTCAAAAAGCTCTGGAGCTCCGGTGTAGTCGCTTACATCGAGAACGGTCAAACCGGCTTCCCTTAACGCTTTTGAAGTTCCGCCCGTGGAGAGTAACTCGACTCCATGCTTTGAGAGTCCGGTTGCGAACTCAATTAATCCGGATTTATCGGATACCGACAATAACGCTCTTTTAATCGCCATATAAATTGGAGTTAGAATCAAGAAGCCGAGGCCTCTATCTTCTCTGATTCTTTAGGTTAAACAACCAGAGACTAGTTGGAATATAGCAATGAAAACCAGTTCACAAGCTTAATATTGGTAAATAGATTTGAAAGTTCTTATTTAGAGAGTGATCATTTCACTTGCTTTAATGGTCAAAAATTGAGTTGGTTCTCAGCAACTAATCATGAACACTGATAAAATTCGTAATGTGGCGATTATCGCCCACGTAGATCACGGTAAGACGACATTGGTCGATAAACTTCTTCAAGCGGGAGGAGCTTACAGAGAAAACCAAGAAGTCGAGGAGCGTGCGATGGATTCAATGGATCAGGAACGTGAGCGTGGTATTACGATTAAATCGAAAAACACGTCGGTTAGTTGGAGAGATTACACTCTCAATATTGTAGACACTCCAGGTCACGCCGATTTTGGTGGTGAAGTTGAGCGTGTGATGCGCATGGTTGACGGAGTTCTTCTCGTGGTGGATGCTTATGAAGGTCCTCAGGCTCAGACTCGTTTTGTACTTAAAAAAGCAATGGAAGCAGGGTTGAAACCTGTGATTGTGATTAACAAAGTTGATCGCCCGAACAGTCAGCCAGAAGAGATTAAAGAGAAGGTTTTAGAGCTTTTGTTAGATTTAGGCGCGGATGATGATCAGTTCAACTCACCTGTGGTTTATGGATCGGCTAAAAATGGATTTTTCGTTAAAGACTTAGAGAATGACGAGCGAGTGAACATGGATCCACTCCTTGAGTCTTTGGTTGAGCGAGTTCCTGCACCAGAAGCAGACCCTGACAAGCCTTTCAAAATGTTGGTGACCAATATTGATTGGGATGCCTATGTAGGTCGAGTTGCTCTTGGTAAGGTATTAAACGGTAGTGCTGAAAAAGGCTCTCCTATGGTTCTTTTCAGAAAAGACGGTTCTAAGGTTAAGGCTAAAATTGGTAAGATCTTTGAATACTCTAAGCTCGGTTCTTACGAGTCAGACGTTGCTCATGCAGGTAATATCGTGGGTATTGCTGGGTTTGAAGATGTTGATATTGGTGAGACCTTGGCGGCTTCTGAAGATGACACGCCATTGCCAGTTCCTCCAATTGATCCTCCAACGGTTCAGATGCAGTTCTCCATTAATGATGGACC
>CALLBE010000024.1 GCA_938001985.1 uncultured Verrucomicrobiales bacterium
TCTTTGTAATAAATACTCATTGGAACATGCTCCATCAGAGTTTTGAAGCGGTACTCCTCCTCCAATAAATCTTCCTCCATCGCTTTCCACGGCGTGATATCAATAAATAAACCCGTCACTCGAGAAACATTTCCCTTAGAATCTCTGGAAATAAAACCTCGTGAACGAACCCAAATCAACCCTCTCATCGAGCTTTCATATCGAAAATCAATATAAAAAATTGGATCCTTAGCTGCCGTCAGTGCTTTTTTCCAAGAATCCTGGAATCGCTTCAGGTCCCGATGGAAAATAAACTGATCGGGGCTTTTAAAAATATGAGGAATCTCCTCTTCTCCAAAAAAACCTTTTAACGAACGAGAATAATGGAAGTGAGGCTCCTCTCCTGAATAATCGATATCCCAAACCCCCTGATTAGATGCCTGCAAGGCAAGTTCAATACGTTCTAGTTTGTCGGCTTCAGGGCTTTTTGAGGACATTCAGTTTTTAATCAGTAGGTTTATAAAATTTCTCGATAGTTGGCGGCAGCCATTTTTCTCGACTTATCGTAGATATCCGAGCTGTAAGGCATTTTTAAACATTCCAGAGCCAACTCTCGACACTTGCCATAATTTAATGAGCAGATGGCTTTTTTAACTAGTGGCACTTGGATGGCGCTCATTGAAAGTTCGTTAACTCCTAAACCTAAAAGTAATGGCGTTAGGTTGATATCACCTGCCAATTCTCCACAGACAGACGTGGTAACTTCCTTTTTCCTCGCTGACTGAACCACCATGTCCATCAACTTGATGACGCCTGGATGCGAAGAGTCGTAAAGGTTGGCAACCAAAGGGTTAATTCGGTCCACCGCCACCGTGTATTGAATCAAGTCGTTTGTTCCTATCGAGAAGAAATCAACTTTATCCGCTAAGTGGTCGGCTAATAAAACAGCCGAAGGCACCTCAATCATACAACCCACTTTAAGGTCTTTATCGTATTCAACCCCCTCAGCATCTAGCGCTTCCTTACAGTTCTCTAATATTGCCAAGGCTGAATCCACCTCACGCACCCCAGATATCATAGGAAACATGACGGAAACCTTCCCAAAAGCACTGGCTCTTAAAATAGCCTTGAGCTGAGAACGGAACCACTTACGGCGAGTTAATGAAACTCGTATCCCTCTCCACCCTAGAAACGGGTTAGGTTCAGGCGCCTCCAACGTCTCCGCAGGCAGCTTGTCTCCACCAGCGTCTAAAGTCCGAATCGTCACGCCATCTTCGAACTGCTCCGCAAACTTCTTATACAACTTGAACTGCTCATCCTCGTTGGGCATCAGCATCGGGTTCAATAGGAAAAACTCGGTTCTAAAAAGACCAATCCCCTTCACCCCAACATCTAAAATACCAGGGATCTCATGATCAAACTCCGCATTGGCTAGTAATTCTATTTTCTTACCATCCTGCGTAACCGCATCAAAATCCTTCAGCCCACAAGCCGCATCATAGATCTTTTTCTTTTTCTCAATCAGCTCTTGGTAAGAAGCAATGGTTGCCTCCGTTGGGTTAATAATAACCTTACCTTCGTAACCATCGATAATCGCAACGGTAGATTCCGTTGCCTTGTCTAATAAATCCGCAACACCGACAACCGCAGGAATCCCCAATGAACGAGCTAAAATCGCAGTGTGCGAGGTGTAACTGCCTTTTTCCGTGGCAAACCCCTTCACCGTATCTCGGTCCATGTTCGCCGTGTCTGAAGGCGTCAGATCCTTGGCCAATAATAAATGCTCACTCGTGCTCTCAGGCTTTTGCTTCAGAGACGACGCTTCAAGCGTGAAGCTTTCTAGCACTCGATTCGTGACATCATTGAGGTCCATCTGACGCTCTTTCATGTACGGATCATCAATGCTAGAGATGGCCGCAATGTATTTTTTCATCACGCTCAAGAAAGCAAACTCAGCGTTGCACTGATCTTTCTCAATGAATTGAGCCACGCCTCCTATCAAGCCGGGGTCTTGAAGCATCAAGTGGTGAGCTTCGAAAATCTTAGCCTCTTCTTGGCCTGAGATCGTTCCTATTTTTTGAGAAAGGTGGACGTAGTAGTCTTTCGCCACGTTCAAGGCCTCATGAAAGCGATCCAACTCTGCCGGGATAGCCTCTTTGGCTATTTCATAATGACAAACGATAAACGTGTCTCGGTATTTCGTCGAATTAAGATCGCCAATCCCAATACCTGGGGAGGCTGAGATACCAATTAATGTGATTTCTTCTACTACCAAAACTGCTTAAAAAATAAAAAGGGGAAAAATAAAGCGAAGGAACAAGAAGACAGGCTTCTATTCCTCTTCGAAACGAGCATCAACCAGTGCTCCAATCGCCTTAAGCGCGGCGTCAGCGTCTCCGCCTTCTGCTGTCACTTCGATTGTTGAGCCATAACCAGCTGCCAGCATCATAACGCCCATGATACTTTTACCATCAGCGCTCTCACCGTCTTTACTAACGGTTATTTCACTTTCAAAACCACTCGCGGCACGAACAAACTGAGCTGCAGGACGTGCATGTATTCCTAGTTTATTTTGAATGGTGAAATGTTGCGTAGGCATGTTGAATATTATTGGGGTTAAATAACGATACGCAAGTTTTTTGATTTAAAAACCAGCGAGGGTCTCTTACCAAAATGAAGCAAGGGTGTAAAAACTCAAGCTTTCTTGTCGTTAATTTGAATTATCTCTCAAATTGTCATGCAATTTATGCCTGAACTTCCCAGCCATGTCCAAGCCTAGGTTTTTCAAGTGAAAGTCCATAGCCGCCACATCAACCAACCTAGCCGTATCACGACCTGGAGCGATTGGAATCTCAAGCATCGGGACATCAATCCCCAACACTTCTTGAGTCTTCTGCTGCATTCCCAATCGATCCACCTGGTTCAAGTCTTCATAAGGCCTCAACTCAACAATCAAATTAATAGGGCATTCCGGAACAAAAGCGCGCGCTCCGTATAAATTCACAATATTAACAATCCCGATACCTCGGACTTCCATAAAGCCCATGTAATCCTTTTTACAACGACCAATCAACTGGTCATCAGAAATTGAGGTCTTCACATAATCGTCAGCGACCAACGA
>CALLBE010000025.1 GCA_938001985.1 uncultured Verrucomicrobiales bacterium
GTTTTCCTATCGTTCTGAAGCGGTGCTAAATCAAAAGCCACCCATGACTGACTTTCACGGGTAAATGGCTTAATATTATAAGCATGAATTGACGAGGTCTTAGCCCCCGAGTCAACCCTAGCTTTAATGGCAGGAATACCAAGCGACGGCAAAGAGCACCACTCTTCACTACCAATAATTAATTTTTCAATATTCATATCAAAACGACTTCAAAAGAGTCCAGTCAGAGTCAATTACTGAAGCAATTAAGACATGGCAATCAAAAATTAAATCAACGAAAAACAAGCCTTATAAAACCGATGAATAAGAATCCATTCAGACCCAAAATTCATTGCCTGAGAATGAGATGGAAATGCCTTTTTAAGGGCTAAATAATCAATCTCTCTAATTCAGAAATACTCATCACCCACGCCCCAGAAGCACCGGACAACATCCCCTCCAAACGGTCATTCGTAGCCACATACAAATCACAAGAACCTGCATACTTATAAGCCAATTGCTCAATCACCGTATCCGCCGTCTCCCCAGAACGGCTGAAGATCGTGATCATATCTGCACCGCGAGCTTGAAACTTAGTTCGCTTATTTCCCTGCCCATCAAAAACCAAGACTACTTGGAACTCCCCTTCATCATGAAGCGACTGGAGGTAGCGTGAGATCAAATCTCGACCGCCTTCTTGATCCCTTTCATGAACAGCTCTAATCTCAGGAATAGCCTCGATAGCATTATGTCCATCAACGATTAGAATTTTCATAATATGAGTACAAATATAAGGGCAAAAAAAAACTCAGAGTAACCTCTGAGTTTCTTATATTATTTAAAAAAGTAAAATTAATCTTCTTTCTTAACTGCTTTCTTCGTTGCCTTTTTAGCAGCTTTCTTCGTTGCTTTTTTAGCCGCTTTCTTAGCCGCTTTTTTCGCCGCTTTTTTAGCAGGTTGAGCCTTAGCAGCCTCCTCTTTCTTTGGCTCTTCAGAAGTTATCTTCTTAGCAAAACTAGGAGCGACAGCATTGAGCTTATCATTTTCCTTTTTGCGTTTAAGGTATAGACTACGTCTGCGGCGCTTGTTTGTAACTCTGTGTTTCTGACCCATGTGCTTGTGAAAAAGACGCTATCCTAATAAAAAAAGAAGATCAAGAGAGAAAATTAAATCACAAGAACGTTGACTTTGTGGCGATAACTTTTACCACTTAAAAAAATGCCAGGAATAGTAGTAAGACCACGCGCTAGAATCTTTCATGGTCATGATTGGGTCTACAGCTCAGAAGTGATCAAAACATTTGGCGACCCCAACCCTGGTGATGTTATTTCTATTAAAGATGGCAGAGACCGCCCACTAGGCGCCGCTATCTACAATCCTAACTCTCAAATCATCGCCAGACGCTTCTCTCGCAGAAAGCAGGATTTAGATCTGGATTTCTTCACCCGAAGAATTGAACAAGCCTTAACCTACCGAACTTCTGTAGGTATTGACCCTCAACTTTGTCGTTTATTCTGGAGTGAATCCGACGGCATCCCAGGCCTCATCGTCGACCGATATGGGAAACACTTTGTGGTCCAAACACTCACGTTAGCCCTCGAGCAACGCCAAGACCTCATCATTCAAGCCTTACTCGACCTATTCTCGCCAGAGTCTATTGTGATTAGAAACGACTCTCCTATTCGCAAAGCCGAAGGGTTAGAGACCGACATCCGAACCGCTCACGGCACGGTTCCAGAGCTGTTTGAAGTCACCGCCAATGAGGTTAAATATCAAATCGACCTTCTCGACGGTCAAAAAACAGGCTTATATCTGGACCAATTACAAGCGCATGCTGAAATCGCGAAGCGTTGTAAAGGCAAGCGAGTCTTGGACTGTTTTGCCAACCAAGGTGGGTTTGGATTAACTGCAGCCAAAGCTGGCGCAACCTCCGTAACTTGTATTGATATTTCAGAAACCGCCACTCAAGCCACGCTTGAGAACGCTAAGCTCAACGGGGTTGAGGACATTATTAAAGCGGAAACTCACAACGCGTTCCACTACCTTAAAAACATGACCGAAGAATTTGACGTCATCATTTTAGACCCCCCTTCATTCACAAAAAACAAGAAAACACTAAAAGACGCTTTACGTGGGTATAAAGAAATCCACTTACGCGCACTCAAACACATGAGCAAAGGGGGCATTCTGTCCACCTACTGTTGCTCTCATCATGCAACTCGTGAAATCTTCATGACCAACCTGGTCGAAGCCTCTGTAGATGCGAAAAAAACACTCCGCCTGATTGAAAATCACTCTCAACGAGCTGATCACCCAATTTTACCGGCAATCCCTGAAACAGAATACCTCAAAGGCTTCACCGTCGAGGTTATTCCATCACGCTAGACACACCTATTTTTTTATAATGGCCAACAATCAATCAACTCCATCACAAGAATGGACGCCCGCTCAGGACTTGAATGCTGAAGAGCAAGCGATCATTAATGCTGAAGAAGAAGCTAAACAACGCGAAAAAGAAGCTCGCAAAGCTGAGGAAGCTAAAAGAGAGCTCGCACAACAACTCGCTGCTGAACACCTTGCAGAAAAGGCAGCCAAAGAAGCCGCCATCAATAACGCGCTTAAAACAGAAGTCGAATCCACACCTCAAACTGCGGAGACTGTTACTGAAGAACCCGTGAATACGAAGGCGGAGGAAACTGAAGAGACAACAGCAAAAGAAGAGACAAAACCTCTCGCCACTGCTGAGGAGCCTAAATCTGAAGAATCTAAAGTAGAAGAGCCTAAACTAGAAGCTCCAGCTGCTGAGGAAGAAACGTCACCTGAAGTAACTGAAACAACGGAAGAAGAGCCAGAAGCTGAAACGCTTGAAATCGCAACCACTTTCGCAGAGCTTCCTCTCATTGATTCTGTCCAAACCGCGGTTAAAGAAGCGGGCTACACCTCACCTACAGAGATTCAAGCAAAAGCCATCCCTGTCATCATGTCCAAGCAAGATGTCATCGGAGCTTCACAAACAGGAACTGGTAAAACAGCCGCCTTTGCTCTCCCTTCCATCTCTTTAATCAAACCACTAGGAAAGCCTCAAATCCTAGTCCTTGAGCCCACACGTGAACTTGCCGTACAGGTTGCTGAACAGTTCACTATTTACGCCAAAGGATCAGGTCTCACCGTCACGACTCTTTTTGGTGGCGTTGGCTACGGATCTCAAAGCGATGACTTGGCCAAAGGTGCTGACATCGTAATCGCTTGCCCAGGACGCCTTGTGGATATGTTCTACAAAGGTTTAATGAGATTTGGTGAAATCAAGATTCTCATCTTAGACGAAGTTGATCGCATGCTAGACATGGGCTTCCTTCCTACCGTTAAGAAGATTGTAAACCTATGCCCATGGGACGAGAGACAGACACTCTTCTTCTCCGCCACCATGCCGCCAGCCATCAAGTCTTTCTCTGACTGGTGCTTGACGAACGCAAAAGAAATCACGGTAGCGAGAAAAGAAGTCGCTAGCACCATTAGCCACTCATTCTACCCTGTTTCCATGGATCAGCGTGATGAGTTAATCTTAGCGCTGGTAAAAGAGACTGACTTCAAATCAATGATGATCTTCACCCGTACTCGATCTGAAGCCAATTCATTAGCTGCATTGATTGAACAAGCGGGTCATCAAGTGGCTGCTATGCACTCCGACATCAAGCAGAGCGATCGACAAAAAGCACTCGAAGGCTTCAAAGAAGGCGTCTACAAAGTACTCGTAGCAACTGATGTCGCCGCTCGTGGAATCGACGTCTCAAGCGTCACTCACGTGATCAACTACCGTGTTCCAGAAAACCCAGAAGACTACGTACACCGTATTGGTCGTACGGGCCGAGCTAAGTCCGAAGGCGATGCTTACACCATCCTTTCCGCAGACGAGCTTGAGCAAGCGGCAGCTGTCGAAGGGTTTATTGGTCAAAAAATCAAGCGCTCTAAGCTCGAGAACTTTGACTACCTCTACACCGCTCTTCTCGACGAGTCTCCTCAAAAGAAGAAAGCAAGACGTAAGAACTCAAGCCGAAAAAGACGTCGCTAAGCTCGTTAAGAGCATCACTGAAATAAAAATTTCACAACAAAAAGCCTTCGCCATGATAGCGAAGGCTTTTTTATTGAGAAATATATAAAGCCAGAGACTTAAGCTTAATCTAAGTTAAAGCGATACCCAATGCCATGAATGCCGCAACAGCATTCCCCACCAAAAATATATAATAGGACACTCGCTGGTATCTCATCTTAGGCTTTAAAACATCTTTACCCATGTGATAAATATCACGGACAAAGAACTCGGTATGACGACCGTGATCTGAGATAATTTCTTCCATATCTTTCAGATAAACCTCCTCCGTTACCTCCGAATAGCTCGTGAAGTGAAGTGGCG
>CALLBE010000026.1 GCA_938001985.1 uncultured Verrucomicrobiales bacterium
TGATTTAAGTGTTATTAAGAATTTTGACCTTAAAGGAGGAGGCGTGCATTTGAATTTCCCCGAGTTGGAAAATCAAGGGGTGTTGAAAACCTATCAGTCGTTTTTAGCGCTGGTGAAGGGGAGGCATTTTAACTGGACGAAATCAGATCTAAGCTGGGGATATTCTAATTATACAAAAGGGAAGATTCGTTTGGGTGACTTTGTTTTAGAAGGAAACGGAGAGGCTCCAGAAATAGAAATTTTGAAAGGTGAGTTGAGCCAAAACTTTTTTAATGGGCTTAAGTTAACCTCAGGAAGAGCGGTTCTCTTGGAGAATGAGATTCAGCTGGAGAATGTAAGTTTCAAATCTAACTTTATAGAAGGCACTCTCTCGGGTTCAGTTGAGATCAGTCAGTCACTGGACGTAAATCTTACCGCGACTATTGATCGTGTTAACCTGTATGACTTTTTGGTGCTTTACGGATTTGATTATCTAGAGGGCGAGGTGAGTATGAATTTAAATATCTCTGGGAAACTGAATTCTCAATTGGGTCTGGCTTATCAAGGAGTCGCTGAGGTTAAGAAGGGTAAACCATTGAGGATTAATTCAAACAATCCAATCATAGATAAGATATCCATCATCACGGAAATGCCGACAGGGCGTAAGATGATTTTTGATGAAGGGCGCTTCAATATTGAGGTGAAGAAGAATGTTTGTTCGATTTCTGAAATCGATTTGAAATCCAAGAACAATCGCCTGCAGGGGGAGCTTGGAGTTTATCGAAAAGAGCACAGAACGTTGAGAACTCAGCCCATGACGGAGAATTTCGCCAATGAGGTCCAAGGTGCGGGTGAGCTGACTTATGACTTGGATAAAAATGTTCCTATTATTGGTGTTTATGATAAAAAATTCACACCGCATGCCGATAAGTATAATCGAATCTCTATAGAATTAGCAGGGCCCTTAACTCTAGGCATGAGAAACTTAGCGGATCAAATTATAGAAAAGTAGAGATGTTGAATTTTGTAGAGGTTTACAATCGTTTGCTCGCTGAGCTTAAGCAGGATCTGCCCAATAAGTTCCTGCTCGTGGGGATTTTAAGCGGCGGTGATTTATTGGCAAAACGCTTGGCAAAGGATTTAACTCAAGATTTAGCAGCGACAAATCCATCTATAGAAATCGGCTCTTTAGACATCTCCTTATACCGCGATGATATCAATATTGAGAAAGCATTGCCGAATCTTGAATCGACTGTGATTCCAGCCTCGATCGATGATAGTTATCTGATTATTGTGGATGATGTGATTCAAACCGGAAGAACCGTCAGAGCTGCTCTCGATGCCTTGAGTGATTTTGGAAGACCTAAGGTTATTAAAATGGCGGCTTTGGTTAATTTGGAAAATAGAGAAGTGCCTATCGCTTGTGATTATAGTGGTGCTGCCCTTGCGGTTACTGAAGAGCAGCAAGTGAGTGTCTTATTGAGTGAAGTTGATGAGAAGGACGCGATTGTAATTTCGGAAAAATAAAGACTATGCCTAAAGATTTTTTATCCATCAGTCAGCTTTCAGAAGTGGAGCTGGATTACCTTTTAAACAATACGGAGAAGTTCAAAGAGCTTTTTTCAAGGTCTGTGAAAAAGGTGCCCTTGCTAAGAGGTAAGAATGTTCTGACTCTCTTTGCCGAGCCCAGCACGCGAACGGCTTCATCGTTTGAAATTGCGGCCAAACGCCTCAGTGCAGATGTTTCAAACTTTGACGTCTCCAATTCCTCTTTTTCTAAAGGAGAGTCGGTTAAAGACACGATTGAGACGCTGGAGGCAATGCGTATTGATTACTTAGTCATTCGTCATAAGGCATCAGGCATGGCCAAGATTATTTCAGAGCTGACCAAAGCGTGTGTGATTAATGCAGGTGATGGCGCTCACGCTCACCCGACACAGGCTTTATTGGATGGGTTTACTTTAAAATCGAATCTCAAAACGGTAGCGTCAAAGAAAGTACTTATCTGTGGAGATGTGCTGCATGGGCGTGTTGCTAAGTCCACTGCTCGTATTTTTATGAAAATGGGTGTTGAGGTTGCTTTCTTAGGCCCCGGTTCTCTCATGCCTAAGCATGACCTCGGGTCTATCAAGTGCTTCAACTGCTACGAAGATGCGTGGAAGTGGAAGCCTGATGTTATGTACTACTTACGTGTGCAGAGCGAGAGGCAGGATAACCAGTTCTTCCCTCACAGCAGCGAGTACCATAAGTTATTTGGCATCACTCAAGACCGTTTGAAGGCGCTTGAAGATAGCGGGACTTTTTTAATGCATCCAGGGCCTGTGAACCGTGGCGTTGAGCTTTGTGATGACGCTCTGGAGTATGAAAAATGCCTGATCAATGAGCAAGTTGAGAATGGGATCGCCGCTCGTATGGCTGTTCTGTCATGGTTGACCTCACCCAGTTCATCATTGTAGAGTTAAGCTTAACTATCAGATAGATTACTCATGAATTTTAGTAAAATTTTCTTTCTCCTTATTATTTCAGGTATTGCTTGCGCCAATCCTGTTGCGGAGATGATGTCGGAAACGGATCATTATTATAAACTGATTCGCAAGAACCCAGATGCTTCTTGGTATGATAAGCTTTTGTGGGCAGAAAAAATGACGGTTGAATTTGAAAAAGGTGCGAGCTTGCCTTTGCCTAAATAC
>CALLBE010000027.1 GCA_938001985.1 uncultured Verrucomicrobiales bacterium
GTTACGAGCTGAAGTGATGGATAAGGGAAGTCCAAGGAAAATGAGCGCCAGGCAGGCCCAGCTGATTGAGTTCCGTTCATCGACCTCGTCACTGTAGACGGTTTGCTGATCAGCCGTCAGTGTATTTGTGGAAAGGATTTCCGATATTTCATGGTTTGAGAGCTCGCCTCGCTTGAGTTTTTTCTTCTTTTTGGAATCGATGATGTTCAGAGGCCCCACCTCTTCGGCCCAGCTCCTGTCAATGACTTTCCCATTCTTTTCCGTTTCACTATAGACTTGAGAAAGGTTGAGTTGCATGTCTTGGGTTTCATTTAAGAAAACAAACTCACCCTTGGCTGCTTGGCGGCGTTGGATTTCACCAGATTTAGGATCTAGAGAAGTCCAGTTGATGTTGTAGATAGTTGAGCCCTCAACTTTGGAAGCGGTGAAATGGATATTGTTATCCTTGATGCCCCCCTTGATTAGCGCCTCTGGTCGTGTTTTTAACGCTTCATACAAAAGGTGGTTTTTGTATTTTTTAGCGGCTGGGATCCACGAGGAGTTGATGAATAGACAAAGAATGGAAAGACAGAAGCCTGTGATGAAGATGGGCAAGGCCATGCGCCTGATGCTGGCTCCAGCCATTCTGATGGAGGTTATTTCCGAACTGGAGCTTAATTGACCAAAGGTGATGAGAACGCCCAATAAAAAGGAAATGGGCAACGCCACCTCAAGGGAGATGGGAATGGCGGTTAGGAAGAATTTAAAAAGCAATAGAAAGCCGACATCGCTTTCAACCAAGAGGGTTCGGAATTCTCGACTGAGCCGAACAAATACAAAGATAAAGAGCAGCGCTGTTAGGGCTTGGAAAGTCCAAGCCAGCACGTTCTTCAAGATGTATCGGTCAATTAGCCTCACGGTCTTAGGGTCTTAAGTTCCAAGGACTCCAACTGTTGAAGGCCACTTAAGGGGGAGGTTATCCCTTATTTTTTAATTGGCAAAGCACAAAAGGAGAAACCACTAGAGCCTCGAATTGTTCTTTTTTTGACTCTTCGTCGCTATCCCATTGAAACGCGTGAAGGGCTTCAATTTTTACTAATGATCCATCGGAGAGCCAAGACTCAACTTTTTTGGTATCATCGGTTGAAAAAGCCAGCCCGGCGTCCTTGATCGTAATTGAGGAGTCTAAGTGATAAAGCACTCCGGCCTCATAATGAGGCTTGAGGTATTCCCAAGAAGTGATGCCCGAAAACTTCTCCAGCTTCTCTTGAGGTGAAGAATTGTCTTCGCCAAGGATGCCGTATTTTAACGTTTCTTTTTTGATTTCTTCCGGATTCATTCGAACGCGTTAGGATGACTTAGCTGCTTTTTTTGGTCGCCTTTTTAGTCGCTTTCTTTGCAGCCTTTCGAGCTCCTTTTTTAGCGGCCTTTTTACTTGGTTTTCTAGCTTCGAACTCAAAGCTTACTTTGCCTGTTTCACTGTCGTATAGTAAATGAGCGGAGAAAGCGCGCTTTGTTCTTTTCGATACAAACCCATCAATCAAAGGTGTCTTTCCTTTGGTGAGAAGTTCCAGTATCAACTCTTGCGAGAGTTCTTTCGATAAAATATGACGGCTGATTTTAGCTGCATCTTTGTTTTTTCCAACAATGAGAGAAGGGATGATCACGGATTTAGCTGTTGCGTAGACCTTATGCTCAGTTGAGTTGTGGATAGGGTAAACCCCGACCAACTGGTCTTCAGATAGTTCCTCTTCTTCTTCTCCGTCATCAAACTTGAAGTTAACCTTAAACTTCTCATCCAACTCTAAGGCTGCATCAAAAGGCTGGTTGAATCTTGATTTGAAGCCTGTTAGTGGGCCGACAAACTTGGTGGTGAAGAGCTGACACGCTTCGCCATCAGAAAGCAGACGTCCGGCGATGTATCGTTTTGCCTTAAACTTACATTCGGCTTCATAACATTCATAAGTCGCGTCCGTTTGTCTCAGGTTTGGTGCCTGACACATTGGGCAAGGAGCTTCAAGGTCTGGGAAAACTTTATTCTTAAGCTCTTCCGCTTTCACTTTTGCCTTCTCAACCATCTTCGTAGTGAAGCTGAGAATCTCTTGCATGAAGTCATCACGCTTGAATTTTCCGACTTCCATCTCACGAAGTTTGAACTCCCAGTCTCCCGTCATGGTTGGTGAGCTGAGCGTGTTGATGTCTAATTCTTCAATGAGAGCAATTAAGTTGAGGCCAGAAGGCGTGACGTGGAGTTCACGACCGTCTCTTAATAAATATTTATGAGAGATCAGGCCTTCAATCGTTGCGGCACGAGTGGCTGGCGTACCAAGCCCTCGCTCTGACATCGCTTCTTTGAGTTCCTCATTGTCAATTAACTTTCCAGCCGTTTCCATAGCGGAAAGAAGTGTGGCCTCGTTAAAACGAGTTGGAGGGTTGGTGGTCTTTGAGAGAATTTCTAAGTGCGTTGTTTCAGCCGTTTCGCCTTCCTCAACAGGAATGAGCTCATCAGCGCCAATGCCACTGCCGTAAACCGCTCTCCAACCTGGGACCGTGAGGACTCTCCCATCAGTTTTAAACGCATCAGAATAATCAGCATGATCAATGCGAGTGATGCGATTGGTTAATAAGAATTCAGCCGGTGGGTAGAAAATGGAAATGAATCGCTTCGTGACCAAGTCGTAAACCTTTTGTTCTTCAGGGCCGAGTTTTACCGTTCGTCCTGTTGGAATGATAGCAAAGTGATCAGAGACCTTGTCATTGTTGAACACTTTCTTGGTTTTGATGATTTGTTTCTCATCCAAGTTTTTCTTCGCAAACTTTCCGATCACTGGCAGTGCCGTCAAGTCCTCCATGGTCTTATAGACTGTGCCGATATAATCCTCTGGCAAGTACTTAG
>CALLBE010000028.1 GCA_938001985.1 uncultured Verrucomicrobiales bacterium
GTCAAACCCATCGCCATAGGCAAGGTCGTCTATGCCAACCATGACTCTACAAAATCGAACTACGGGAAATACCTAGTCATTGAACACGAGACTCCCTCCGGCAAACTCTACAGCCTCTATGCTCACTTAGCCTCAATCTGGGTTAAAACAAATCAGCCCGTCACGCTTTCATCGAAGATTGGACGCCTAGGCTACACAGGTAGAGGACTCAACAGAGCCCGAGCGCACCTGCACTTAGAGCTCAACTTGATGTACTCGAAACGCTTCTCCACATGGCACAACAAGCATTATCAAACGCAAAATCACCATGGCGTTTATAATGGTATTAATTTAATTGGTCTCCCCATTCATGAAATTCTAAAGAAGGGCCAATTGCCGGACATGCGCTCTTACGCCAAGAAACTCCCAGCTTATTACACCATCACCACAAAACGTAAGTCAAAGCTGCCTTCTATTCTAAAAAACTACCCTTGGCTACTGGACGGACAACGAAACCAATCCTCACCCAGCTGGGACATCACTTTCACAGGGTCTGGCATCCCGCTAAAAATGATCCCTTCATTTAAAAAAGTAGACTCCAAATACCCACAGGTCACCATTCACACAAAATCTAAATACCCTCACCTTTGGCGAACCAAGTCGAGAATCTCAGGCCAAGGGAAAAAAGCTTTTGTAACCCCCTCAGGCGTTCGAGCCATTCAACTCCTCGTCGAAAGTTTTTAAACCCGAGCACAACCACCTAACAACATTTAAGTATTCATATGATTTCAAGACTCCGAGGCACCGTTTTACAAGCCCTACCCAACCGACTGGAAATTGATGTGAATGGTGTCGGCTATTTTGTGCACATCGGCGTGACCTCATTTGACCAACTCAACCCTGTAGAAGGTCAAGCAATTGAGGTCTTCACTCACCATCATGTGAGGGAACAAGAAGCCAAACTTTTTGGCTTTGCCAATGACGAAGAACGCAGCACCTTCTTGCTCCTTGTAGATAGAGTTTCTGGTATCGGCCCCAGTACGGCACTGGCTATTTTCAGCGGCATGTCTGTTAAGGATTTTCAAATCGCTGTGGCGAACGAAGACGTGACTTCTTTATCTAAAGTCAAAGGATTAGGGAAAAAAACAGCCGAACGAATCGTCCTTGAACTGAAAGATAAAGTTGGCGTGGTTGAAGGTTGGCAGTCACAACAAACCGCAGCAACGGGCTCACCTAAGGACGAAGCTTCTCGAGATGCTGAGCTAGCACTCATTGCGCTTGGCTTCAAACACACTGACGCTAAAAAATCAGTCACTGCCGCGCTTAAGACAGATCCAGAAGCTTCCGTCAACCAGCTGATTAAAATCGCTTTACGAAGAGCGGTTTAGAAAAGACCTCTTGACCCGAAATAACAGATTTAATAAGTTAGACTCTCAACCTCTTCTCTAAGAACAATATCATGAGTCAACCTATACAAATCATCATCGCTATCTTCTTCCCTCCAGTTGCCGTTTTTCTAAAGAACGGTATTGGTAAAGATCTTATTATCAACATCGTATTAACCATCCTTGGCTACATCCCTGGTATTATACATGCTCTTTGGCTGATTCTGAAGAAGTAGTCCTCTTAACTTATCAAGCAATAAAACATTGCTGAAATTTAACAGTTAACAGCTTTTGTCTACATAAAGAGATAAAAGCTTTTACGACCTCTCTAAGTTGTTTCATCGAGAGAAATCACCTCTATTCAATACCTCTCTAAACGTTTCCGTTTCTAAGCTTAGTTTAAAAAAAACTTTTCATTCAACAGCTCAGCGATCATGATGCTCACCTCCTTATGGAATCACTAGAGAAGAGTATTGGGTATAAATTTAAAAATTCGGTTTTACTTGGTGAAGCCGTCACTCACCCTTCTTTAGCTTATGAGAGTCATCATATTCATTTTGATAATCAGCGCCTTGAGTTTTTAGGCGATGCCGTGATTCAGTTAACGATCACTTCCCAATTATTCAGCCTGCCGATTGAATATAAAGAAGGGATGATGACGCAGATGAGGTCTCGACTGGTTTCAAAAAAAGCCCTCGCTGACATCGCTCGCAATATTAATTTAGGGGACTATCTTTTGATGGGAAAAGGTGAAGAATCTACAGGCGGTCGCCAACGTGATTCTTCTCTTTGCGATGCCTTCGAATCGCTAATAGGGGCGATCTACCTAGATGGAGGTTTTGATGAAGCTCAAACCGTTCTGGAGTACTTAATGAAAGAGGCCGTTGCTGAAATCGCAGCCAAACCTGAAGTTAAAAACCCAAAGGGTAAACTACAAGAAATCCTACAAGGGTTATATTCTGAAAGCCCTAGTTACGACATCGAGGGCACGAAAGGCCCTGCTCACGAACGTGAATTCACCTGCAGCGTTAACTGGCTCGGTATTCTTTTAGGTGTCGGTTCAGGAACTAGTAAAAAGGTGGCGGAGATTAATGCTGCTGAAGCCGCTATTGAAGGCAAAGTCTGGGAGCGTCCTGAAATTCAAGGAAAGCTGAATCAGCTTCTTTCCACCAACTAAGGATTATGTCTGTTGTCATAGGCATCGATTTAGGGACGACCAACTCTGCTATTGCTGTCGTTGAAGATGGGATTCCCTTTGTTTTAGCAAACGAAGCAGGTGAGCGCATCATGCCCAGCGCTCTTTACACCCACAGTGAAGCTGATTTTAAAATCGGCAGCCCTGCGAAACGAGCAGGCTCGCTTAATCCAAAAAATTTAATCACCAGCACTAAGCGATTAATTGGTCAAACGTCGACCACGATTGGGACGGACCAAAACCTTTCAAATCTCACGGTGGAAGGCACCACCCTTTTTCATCAAACGGAGCATGGCAAATTCAGACCTGAGGAGGTTTCTGCTGAAATTTTAAAAGAATTAAAACGAACTGTAGAGTTTCGTTTGGGCACCCCTGCAGAGGAGGCGGTGATTACAGTTCCAGCTTACTTCAACCACAATCAACGTGAACAAACCTTAAAGGCGGCTGAACTAGCAGGCTTCAAGGTCACCAGACTCTTAAACGAACCCACAGCAGCTGCGCTCTCTTATGGATTGAACCGCGAGAAGGGCAAACAAACCATTATTGTCTACGATTTGGGGGGCGGTACCTTTGACCTCTCAGTATTGGAGTTGAATGATGGGGTCTTTCAGGTTTTATCCACTGCTGGCGACACACAGCTTGGAGGGGATGACATTGACCAGCTTCTAGTCGATTGGATTATTGAGCAATCACAATTGAATACGCAGACACTGGATGACCTGCAAAAGCAGCGTTTAAGTGAAGCAGCTCAACAGGCTAAATGTGAACTCTCTGAAGAAACAGAGGTGAGCATCACGATTCCTTTCTTCAACGCGCCAGAGGCTGAAAACATCGATATCACCCTCTCTAGAAATGAATTCGAGACCTTAATCACCACCTTACTTAAAAAGACAGAGTCCTTGTGTTTAAGAGCCTTAAGTGACGCTGAGCTCGAAGTCTCCGATATTGATTCGGTCATCCTGGTTGGAGGCTCAACACGAATCCCAGCGGTTCGCTCCTTATGTGAAAAAATCTTCAAACAAGCTCCAAATTTGAGTGAAAATCCGGATGAATCGATTGCCATCGGGGCGGCGATTCAAGCAGGTATTTTATCTGGGGCTTTTAAAAAAGTACTCCTTTTAGATGTCACGCCACTCTCTCTAGGAATTGAAACCTTTGGGGGCTTGATGAATGTAATCATTCCCCGCAACACCACGATTCCCTGCAAAGCTGGTGAGATGTTCACCAATTCCATCACCAATCAAAAAACCATGGCTGTTCGCGTCCTTCAAGGGGAGCGTGAATTGGCTAAAGACAACTGGCAACTCGGCGAATTCGAATTGGAGTTTCAACCACAACCGAAAGGCCAAGCTCGTATTGGCATTCAATTCAGCATTGACGAAAACGGCGTACTTGAGGTCCTAGGTAGAGACACTTCAGACGAATCCGATACTTTATTCCAAATCGAAGACATTGCGGTCAATGTGGCAGACAGTGATGTCGAGCAAATGATTGAAGACTCCGTAGAGCACGCCTTCGAGGACATGCACGCGCGTCGCCTAACGGAAGCCAAGCTCAAATCAAAGGAATTGTCCTCAGCGCTTGAGACCGTCTTCCAACATTATGGAAATTTGATGACTCAAGAGGAAGAGACGGAGTTGCCCGCCTTGCTCTCTGAGCTGAATCAGGCCATTGAAAATGATGATTTACCGGCCTTAAAAGCACTCAATAAAACCATTGATCAAAAGACCTTAGGCATCGCCAGTCGTATTACTGAACAGCTTTAATCAAAGGCTTATCAACTCATGAAATTAGATTCTGCACACCTCGCTTATTGCACGAATATTCATCCAGCTGAAACTTGGGATGAAACGTTTCAGATGCTAAAAACCTTTGTCTTGCCCGTTCGAGATGAATTAAGAGCTTCAGGTGTTTTACAACAAGAAGAGCCTTACGCTATTGGTCTTCGCTTGTCCGCTATTGCCGCAGAAGCCTTACTCGAAGGAGATACTTTATTTGATTTCAAAGCCTGGTTGGCTGAAGAGAACTGCTATGTTTTCACCATCAATGGCTTCCCTTATGGCCAGTTTCATGAAACCTCGGTCAAAGAAAATGTCTACCGTCCCGATTGGCAAAGTCGAGAGCGCGTAACGTATACTAAAAACCTATTTCATATTATTGGTCAATTAGTGCCAGAAGGTGTCTCAGGCTCAGTATCCACCTCGCCGGGTTCCTTTAAAACCTTTGACGCCAATCTCGACCTGATGCTCCAACACTATGCTGAAGTCGCAGAATTTATTGAGTCTTGCTCCGAAGAGTACCAAAGAGATTTACATCTGGGAATTGAACCGGAGCCTTTTGGGTATCTAGAGACCACGGATGAAACCATTGAGTTCTTCAATCAGCTTCACCAAGCGTTCCCAAGTTTATCTCCCATTATTGAAAAACGCATTGGCGTCAACTACGACACCTGCCACATGGCTATTCAGTATGAAGACGCAGCCACTTCCCTCAAAAAGCTGGCTGACCAGAACATTCGAATTTCTAAAATTCATCTATCCAACGCCCCTCAACTCTCACCTCAAGTTTCTGAAGAGTTAGAGACGATTCGACAGTTTGAAGAGCCCACCTATCTTCACCAAGTGATTGCGAAAAAAGGCAGCCAACTTTTACGCTACAAAGATTTAAATGAAGCACTCGCAAGCCAAGAAGCGTTAAGCGCAGAGCAATGGCGAGTTCACTTTCACATCCCTCTATACGCTAACCATCAGGCGACTCTCTCATCCACTGAAGTCCATCTGAAAGACTCCATTCACTATTTGTTAAAGAACAAACAGGCTTGTGAACATTTAGAAATGGAGACTTACACCTGGGGAGTTATGCCTGGGCATTTATCCGAAGGGATTACCACGCAGATCACTAACGAATACGCCTGGGTCTTAGACCAGCTTCGGACGGCTGATTAAG
>CALLBE010000029.1 GCA_938001985.1 uncultured Verrucomicrobiales bacterium
AAGCTTTGGCGTCTCACCGGAGTCCGCTATGCTCATCGCAACCGCGACTTCGCTGGCGATTATAATCCCAACTTCCCTGAGCTCGATTCGTTCCCATCATCAAAAAGGGAATGTGGATTTTGGTCTTTTAAAGCGGTGGGCCGGTTTTATTTTTCTAGGTGTATTAGCTGGCAGCTGGCTGGCGATTCGTGTGGAGGCGAGCTGGTTAACGGGTTTGTTCGGGTTTATTGCTTCATTGTCGGCTTTGAATATGCTGTTTGGTGGGTCAAGGCAGGCGCTATTTAATGAGCTTCCGGGGAGAGTTGGAGGGGCTGTGATGAGCTTCTTCATTGGCTTAGTAAGCGCGATGATTGGTATTGGAGGCGGCACGCTGTCGGTTCCTTTGCTCACTCTGCACAATTATCCAGCTCATCGGGCGGTGGGTACAGCTGCGGCTATTGGTCTCATCATTTCATTGCCGGGTGCCTTGATGATGTTGCTTGCTGGACGTGCTCCAGTTGACGCTCCAGTGGCTACGGTTGGGTTGGTCAATGTTCTCGCGTTTCTCTGCATAGCGCCTTTAACCGTATGGTTTGCGCCCTTGGGGGTGTTTTTGGCATCTCAATTGAATGCTAAAAAGTTGAAGCAAGTTTTTGGTGTGGTTCTTCTAATCACGGGACTGCGTATGTTGGCCCAGCTTTTCCTTTGAGATGATTTATCTATTTATTTTTGACCTCATTCTTAATAAGTAATTAAAATGCATATTATTGATGGCGAAGTTTGAGAGGTATGATATAAAAGAGTTATGAAGATTTTATATGGCACATTTTATTGGCTGCTGGCAGCGTCAGTGGCGGTGGCATTGGAGTGGTATGAAATCTCTGCTATTAAATATTCCGAATCCCAGCCGAATAATCCGGTGAGCCAGTTGGGTGAGGTTTTAAAAAAAGAAGATCAGGAGTATTTAAAGTCTGCAGACCCATTGAAAAGGCTGCAATGGGTGCTGGAGAAACTTAAGGTGCCTGAAGAGACACAGACGCTTGTTTTTTCAAAAACCAGTGCGCAAACCAGATTGATCAGTCCGACTCGCCCTCGTGCTCTTTATTATAATGACGACGTTTATGTAGGGTATGTGCCTTATGGTTTTTTAGAGTTTGTGGTTGCTGACCCTAAGTTGGGGATGGTTTTTTACACGATGGAGCCTGATAAAAAAGGCGACTTTCGCTTCAAGCGAGACGCATCCTGCTTGTTATGCCATGGAGGTGGTCGATCTGGAGGGGCGCCTGGGCTGGTCATGCGGAGTATGCAAACGGATCGTTATGGTGAGGTGGTTTCGGGAACTCAGGATTATAACGTTGATTCACGAACACCATACAACCACCGCTGGGGAGGCTGGTATGTGACAGGCGCAGTGCCTAAAGGGCATTTAGGAAACCGAGTTTTGGATGAGGAGTTGAAGCCTCAACTGGCAGCTGAGAACATCTACGATCAGATGAAGGCTGTTCCTGTTGATGGGCATTTATACCCCAATCAATTGAGCGAAGGAGGGGCTTTATTGGCCTTTGAGCATCAGATCCGGGTTCACAATGTGATGAGTTATATCATTCTAAAATTCCGCCAGCGCGTGATCTTAAAGAAGACAATCCTCAATCGAGACTTAACTGAGGCGGAGGCTTTAGATTTGGCAAAACAGTACATGCCCGACCTCTTGGGAGCGTTGTTTAAGGTGGGGGATTTAAAATTAGAAGGCGAAGACATCGAGGTGGCTCCAGAGTTTAAGGCCGCGTTCGAAGCCCTTTCACCTGCGGATAGCAAGGGGCGTTCGCTTCGTAAATTCCGGTCTTATGAGCGCTTGCTTCAGTACCCGTTGAGCTACTTAGTGTACTCGGAGAGCTTTAACAAAATGCCTGCACCGCTGAGATCGGCTGCGTTAGCAGGTATTCATGACGAGCTGACGAATAAGACGCAGACGACGGAGATCTCAAGAGGGATGAAGAAGAGGCTTCATGAAATACTACTCGGTACGCATGAGGAGTATTTCAAGCGCTATGGGCTTTAGGTTTTAATCTTAAAGCCTAAGTTAGGAGAGGGCGTCTCTTTTGCTATTTTTTCACTATTTTTGCTGAGCAATCACCTCTAATATTTGAGCGGCTTGCTTGCTGGTGGGTGCTTTTTCAGTCTTCCAAATCAGCTTGCCATTTTTAAAAAGATAAGCCTGCCTAGAAGCCATTTTTGTGAGGCGAATGGTTTTGACGCCAAACGCTTTGATCACTTCTCCTTCTTTGTCCGCGAGTAGGGTGAAGGGGAATTGATGTTTAGTAGTGAAGGATTTTTGAGCTTTAACGCTGTCATTGGAGACTCCGATGATAGAGACGCCTTTTTCAGTCAGTTCGGTATATTCATCTCGAAGAGAACAGCCTTGCTTGGTGCAGCCGGGGGTGTGCGATTTTGGGTAAAAATAAACAAGAAGGTAGGGCGTTTTTGCCGCTTCTTGCTTAAGGTTTACAACCTGACCGTCTTGGTTAGTGGATTCTAGGTCAGGAATCTCAGCGCCTAGCGGAAGTGAGTTAGCGGCACAAGATAGGCCAATAGAAAACATGGAGAGTAGGGTTTTGATCATGATACTTCTGATCATGAGGGAAAAGGACGAGGCTCTCAATTGTTTTTTCAGCTTT
>CALLBE010000030.1 GCA_938001985.1 uncultured Verrucomicrobiales bacterium
GCCGATGCCCACGAGGTGGTGACCAGTTCAGAGATGCTAAGACCAGAGTTTAAAAGGTCTTTTTTGAGCGTAGCGATGTCATTTTCATCAATGAGATCGTAATCTCTCTCTGGGATTTGGTCTTGCCACAGTTGCGCTTCAGGAACTCTTGAACCCAATAAATGGCGACGTCCTCCCATGTCACGGTGAGTTAGTTTAAACCAAGCTCTTGCAAACGCCTCGTCAAACTCAAGTGGGTTTTCTAAGAAGTTCTTTGAAATTTTAGCATATTCAGGATCTTCTTTAAGGGCGATGTCTGTGGTGAACATCATTGGCGCGTGACGCTTGTTTTTATAATGAGCATCCGGAACGAGACCGTTGCCTGTATCGCCCTTAGGTTTCCATTGTTTAGCTCCAGCAGGGCTGGTCGTGAGTTCCCACTCAAAGCCAAAGAGGTTAGAGAAGTACTGGTGTGACCACTTGGCTGGGGTGCTGGTCCAAGCGCCTTCCAGTCCACTGGAGATGGTGTCTTCTGCGTTGCCTTTGCCAAAGGAGTTTTTCCAACCGAAGCCTTGTGCTTCTACACCAGCGCCTTCTGGGTCAGCGCCTACGTGCTCCTTCGCACTTGCTGCGCCATGAGCCTTACCAAAGGTATGACCACCGGCGATTAGAGCGATGGTTTCTTGATCATTCATCCCCATGCGAGAGAATGTCTCACGAATACGAGCCGCTGCGGCTAATGGGTCTGGGTTGCCGTGAGGTCCTTCAGGGTTGACGTAGATTAAACCCAGCTCGTCGGCAGCTAAGCGCTCATCCAATTCGCCTTTTTCATTATGACGTTCACTCGTTAACCATTGTTTCTCAGGTCCCCAATAGATATCGTTCTGAGGCTCCCAGACGTCCACGCGTCCACCGCCGAAGCCAAGTGTTTTGAGTCCCATGTCTTCGATGGCAACAGTTCCGGCTAAAATCATGAGATCTGCCCACGAGATTTTCTGCCCATATTGTTTTTTAATAGGCCAAAGTAAGCGACGAGCTTTGTCTAAGTTCACGTTGTCAGGCCAGCTGTTTTGAGGAGCAAAGCGCTGTAGCCCGTAGCGAGCACCGCCTCGGCCGTCATAAGTTCGGTAAGTGCCGGCACTGTGCCATGCCATACGAACAAAGAAAGGTCCGTAATGACCGAAGTCAGCAGGCCACCAGTCCTGAGAGGTGCGCATGACTTGCTTGAGCTCTTTTTCTAGAACCTTCATGTCGATTTTTGCAAACTCTTCCGCGTAATCAAAGTCTTCACCCAATGGGTTTGATTTAGCTGAATTTTGATGGAGAATTTCGAGGTTCAATTGGTTGGGCCACCAGTCTTTATTATCCATTTGTTGCCCATTGCCTTTGTGCCCACCCATAACAGGGCACTTCTGCTCAGCTTCTTCCGCATTAACAGCGGTTTGACCTAATAAAGTGGCCAAGGAGCAGGAGGTTAAAAAGTTACCAACTTTCCACGGGAATCTTGTTTTTTTATTCTTCATAATGTTTGCGCTAGAATTTTTAGGAATGAGGGGGGAACCCTTCCTCATGGAAATGATTGTACGTTATTAGCGTAGACTTCGCCAATAACGAATATGCTGTGATATAAGCGAATGCTTATTTATGGCAACAGAGCCTGCCCCCCCTGTTATGAATGCTATTTAAATACCTCCAGGGATAGAGTATAGGCAGTTATGGTTCTGAGGGCGCTCCAGAGTTTTTATCCACCCTCTTTTTCACCCTGCTTCTGTTCTCAAGATAAATTCTCTTAAACCAGTCGCATTTCTATATTCATCTTTTTAAAGAAATATATTTCTATACTCTTCTGGTATAGCATTCGGATCCTTCTCAGCGATAATTTTTATAGCAAAAAATATATTAGCTAATGCTCCTCCTATTTCCTTTTTAAATATTTCCAACTCTTTTTCATTAAGAAAAACTGCGGCTTTATTAAGAGCTTCATTAAGATTTTTATCTGCTGTTTGTATGTGATTAAATACTTCTTTTTTCATCTTTATGGTATCAAAAATGTATTCTCCAACAACCAGAACCCTGCAGACAATCTCTCATGCACTAATTAAAGGCATTCGGCTCTCTGGCAGTAATGGGGGGATGTTTAAGGTCTTAATTATAAAAGGGGAGAGCTTCTAAATAAAGTTGGAGCATAGGAATGTCTGTGAACCTTATTCGTTTTTAAATTAGTGGGCTAGCCAATTATTAGGGATGGTTTGTTTCTCTAAACCGGGGCCGCTGATTCGCACCTTTAAGGCGTGATGAAGATTGCGAGAGGCTGATTTTGACTCTAGATTAAATGGGTGAACCCCAGCTTTTAGTGGGATTTTAGCACTCCATTCAAGAACATCAGGGAAGCCTATCGTGTCAAGTACCTGCTGGTTGCTAATGGTTAGTTTGCAACCAAAGTAGGCTTGAGAGTAAAAGGTATACATGCCGTCTTTAGGGATGATTAAATACCCTCCAAATTCAGCGGTATTGAATCTCAAAGCTGGATCTAGTGATAAGTTCGGAATCGTTAAGTAGTTCGTCTTCTTGGTGCGATTAATGGTTAATGCGCATTTTAAACCTGGCTTCAGTTTTTGAGTAGAAATACCTGAGGTATAACCTTTAAATAGCTGTTCGGTGACTCTACGTTTGATAAATCCGTCCTCGATGACGACTGCTTTGACCGTCGTTGTTTTATTCAGCGTGAAAGGTTTTTTAAACAGATTGGAATTACGGTTTGGTTGCGTTCCATCGAGTGTGTAGCGAATTTCAGCTTTTCTAGAGAAGTCGCTTTGTAAGTTTACTTTAATAGGCTCCGTAAACGGGACGTAATTGGTTTGTTTAAGCTGATTATATGGACCTGTATTAGGTGTGACAATAGGCTTTGAAACGGTCGAGGCTGCTGAGTGGATTTTAAAGCTACCTAAGGTTTTAAAGGTATTACGAGGGTAGAATACCTGACGAACTCCACCATCAGGAGTGTTTTCCAAACCACAGTCATCCTTCATGTAAAAGTAAGTTTTACCAGAAGAAGTTTTTACGTAATCAATTAGATACCCAACGGTGTAGTTTGAGTTGTGAGCAAGGTGCATCCACTTGTTTTTCAAGAGTTCCGGGTTTTTAATCTGAATGTTACTGACAAAAACAGTCTTGCCGTTTTGTTTGCTGACTTTACGGATATTACCTTCTAGGGTGTCAAATGAAGAGGTTAATTGGAGCTTGCCTTTAGATAAGGATTTACCCGCTATAAGGTACCCATCAATTTTTCCACCTCTTTCACTGACGACACCAATTTTTCCATCCATGGTAACGCCGTTGGCTATCAATCGTTGAGAGAAGTCAGTCGAAACTAGGATCGTGTCAACTCGCCCATTGATATGAATGTTTAACA
>CALLBE010000031.1 GCA_938001985.1 uncultured Verrucomicrobiales bacterium
GTATGATTTGCTCGGTGATCAGCTGTTGTTTAGGTGAGGTTGGGTCAAAATCTTCCACCGACTCCTCTGCAGGGCTGGGTGCGATGTTGAGCTTCCGTCTTTGTTGGTTGGCTGAGCCTAGTTCCTTTCTGCTTGCTACCGGGATAAAGGTTTTGTTGTCACGACGTGAGTTGATGAACTCGAAAGGGCCTGGGGTTGCTGAGACGTAAACACGGTTGGAGGTGCACCTCATGAACTCATCGAATCGCAAGGGGCGGTTGTCCAATGCGCTGGGGAGGCGAAACCCGTGTTCAACCAACGATGACTTTCGACTGCGATCGCCTTCATACATTCCTCGGATTTGAGGCAGCGTCACGTGGCTTTCATCCACGAGGAGCAAGAAGTCATCTTGGAAGAAATCAAGTAATGTGTAGGGGCGTTCACCGGGAGGGCGTTGAGTGATGTGGCGCGAGTAGTTCTCAATGCCCTGACAGAATCCCATTTCAGACATCATTTCGAGATCATAGGAGGTTCTCATTTTGATGCGTTGGGCTTCAATTAATTTTCCATTGTTCTCGAATTCAGTCACTCGCTCCTTCATCTCCTTGCGAATGGTTTTGATCGCCTGCTTCATCTTGTCATTGGAAGTAACGAACTGCTTGGCAGGGAAAAAGGTGTAGCTATCTAAACTCTCCATGGACTTCCCTGATCGCACGCTGAAGCTAGAGATGCGTTCGATTTCATCATCAAAAAATTCAATGCGAATCGCGGTGTCATCTAAGAAGGCAGGGTGGACTTCGACCACGTCTCCACGCACGCGAAAGCGGCCTCGAGCGAATTCAAAGTCATTGCGTTCAAAAAGCAGATCCACGAGTGTGGTTAATAGCTGCTCTCTGCTGATGATTTTACCCACCCAAAGCGCGACCATCATGCCTTCATAGTCATCGGGCGAACCCAAACCGTAGATGCAAGAGACGGAGGAAATCACAATGGTGTCTTTTCTAGTCAATAACGAACCCATGGTTGAGAGTCTCATGCGTTCGATCTCATCATTGATGCTGGAATCCTTTTCTATGTAAGTGTCGCTTCTAGGGATATAGGCTTCAGGTTGATAGTAATCGAAGTAACTGACGAAATATTCAACGGCATTATTTGGGAAAAAGTTCTTAAACTCTGAATAAAGCTGAGCCGCCAAGGTTTTGTTGTGGCTCATGATGAGCGTCGGCTTGCCAACATTCTGAATGATATTGGCCATTGAGAATGTTTTGCCCGAGCCGGTGACGCCGAGTAGGGTTTGGTGGCCGTTGCCAGCTTCAATTGATTTCGTTAATTTAGCAATGGCCTGAGCTTGATCTCCTGAAGGTGAAAATTTGCTTTGTAGATCGAAAGTCACAGTGAGATAAGTAAGAGGTGGAAGGCTGTATTCGGTGCGTGAATATTTTTTAGCTAATTTAACTTGATTAAGTTCTATTCAATAAGTAGTCTAGCGGACAATATTTTTATCATGTCTAAGCATAATAGTTTAAAAGCGAGTGGCTCTGCAGGTGGTAAGCGTTCGGTAATGAAACGCTTCGAGAGAATTAAGGCGCTTCGCGAGCGTGGTAAGTGGGAAGAAGGAAAAAGCCCAATTGGTCTTCCTAAGACCAAAGTAGGTGGTTAATTCTACTTAATTTATATAAAAATTTTATGTTCCCGCTAAGTTCATACTTAGGGGGATTTTTTTTACAATGGAAAGACTTAATAAATATATCGCTCAATCGGGAGCTTGCTCTCGTCGAGAAGCCGATGAATGTATCCGTAAAGGGGAGGTCACGGTAAACTATGAGGTTCAAAAGAACTTTTCAACCATGGTTGGCGATAATGACGAAGTCCGCCTTAATAAAAAATTACTAGAGCAAAAACCGGTTCAGGTGATGGCTTTCCATAAGCCAACGGACGTGATTTGTACTCGTGAAGATGAGCACGGCCGCCGAACTATTTTTGATTTACTACCTCCTAAGCTTTCTTATTTAAGTTATGTGGGTCGATTGGATAGGAACTCAGAAGGGCTTCTTATTTTAACCAACGATGGTGATTTGGCTCAGCAGTTGGTTCACCCTCGCTTTAAAGTTGAAAAAGAGTACTTAGTCACCGTTCACCAGTCGATTAATGATGAGGCGTTGAATGCTTTGTTGAGGGGTGTTTTTACCAAAGAAGGAAAACTGCAAGCCAAAGCTGTGGCTAGAGTTTCCCCTCGTCGTATTAGAATCGTATTGGAGCAGGGCGTGAAGCGTCAGATCCGTGTGATGCTTGAGACCTTGGGATATATGGTGAAGAAGCTTCTCAGGATTCGAGTGGGTTCTTTTTGGATCGATGAGATCCAGCCAGGTAAAGGCGTTTTCTTAACGCCAGCAGATATTGACTTGCTTTTGGTTAATCCACCGATGGATAAAAAATTCTTCACGAAAGCGAAGGAATCTTCGAAGGGGAAAAAGGCTAAGAAATCGACAAGAAGAAGGCCTAAGAATCGCAGGTAGGTCTTAAATAGTACGTTATACATTATACGTTATGGGTTTGAAGTTCTGGATTGAGAAAAACGTTTTTAAATTTAAACTCGGGAGCTCTGATTTAGTTCGCCGTCGGAGCAACCCATCCCTAGAGCTTTTTGAAGAAGCTCGCTTGGTTCTGGGGACACAGTTATGGGATAAGGTTGAGTGTGTGCCAGAGCTTCAGTTTTCAATCGATCAAATCCATAAGTTGCAAGACGCCCTAAGGAATCTAGATTCAAAGGGTGCTTCTGGAGTTTCTGCGAATTCTCAGACACCAGAAGATAACTCACAAGCTGGTTCTTCTCGTGCTTCTGTTGTCAATTCAGAGCTCAAAACACTGGCTGATAAGAAAGATGCTTTAATTGCTGATTTAAATGATTATTTAGCGGAGAGCGGAGCCGAGTTTGATATTGAGGTGGTTCGTAAGAAAAAGGCTGATATTGCCTTGGCTGATAACGAGCTTACTGAATTAAAAGCTGAGGCTGTTGCCTTGCAGAAAGCTGATTTAGAGATAGGAAAGTCTCAACAGGTTCAGGATGTTAAGACCTGTGGGAAAGACGTCTTGGAGTTTAAATTGAGAGAAGAATTTAGAAATGTCGGTCGTTTTATTCACCACCATCAAATGAGCAGCCCTGCGGTGGTGGAGTTTTTTGATCGCAATAAGCGCTTTGAAAAACAGCTGAAAAAGCTGGGTAAGAGTATTCGATACGACGCGGCGCTTTCAGAAGCGTTAAGGTAAGATGTTGATTAGTTTGTCAGGCTCATTAAGGGATGATGTGGCCAGTGAGACGTTTACTGCGCTCACATCAGGTTATGGTGTTTTTACCACGTTAAAAGTGGAAGGCAATCGACCTCAATATTTATCCAGCCACATCGATCGAGTATTAAAACACGCAAAGCAGCTTGGTCTAAAAGGTGAGCTTTTGCCTTCGCAAGTTGAGTCTTGGATCTTGGCGTATATTGAAAAAAAAGAAGAAGCGAGTTTTGCGCTTAAAGTTTCTTTGTTCAATCAGGGGGAAGCGTTGTCTTGTCTCATTCAATCGAGAGCGTTGCCCTTGTCTAAGCCAATGAAGTTATTAAAATCACCTTGGGTGTTGAGTTTAGATCGACCGCTGGTGGGGCTGAAGACTTTATCTTATGCTGAGCATTTCCGAGCTAGAGCTTGGGCTGTGGATAATGGTGGAGATGACGCCGTTTGGCTCAATGAGCAGGGGTATGTTGTTGAAACAACCATTGCTAATGTCTTTGCTAAGTTTGGGGATCAATGGATAACGCCGCCTTTGTCTTCTGGTTGTTTAGCTGGGATTCAGCGGGAGCAATCGATACTTGAGCTTCAAGCCGTTGAAGAAAACTTTA
>CALLBE010000032.1 GCA_938001985.1 uncultured Verrucomicrobiales bacterium
AATATTCATCAAATCAACATAAGGAAATTCCAGTTGAAAAGTTTTTAACCCAGGGCGATTGGCTGTGATGCAGCGGTGGGCTAAAAACCAAGCCGTCATGCCACTTTCCACTAAAAATAAGTCAGAGGGATCTGCTTCGTAGTAGGTAGAGAATTGTGTTCGAACCTTAAGTGAATCGTTTTCCGCTACTAACCTTTGCTCCTTCTCAGTTTTTGCGGACTGAGGCGGGTTTGTTAATAAATCTTCAGCCTCTCGGCTTGAAATACCCTCGCCTGTGTAACGCCAGTATTTGAAGGCAATGTCAGCTTCTTCATTGCTGACGATTAGAACCTTACGATCGTGATGGGAAGCGATTTTAGAAGGCGTATTAGCCCTCGCATCATAAAAAAGCTGCGCACGCTCTAGAGCGGCCTCATTGGAAAAAATTAAAACCTGCTCAGCTTCACTGCACAGAGCCTTCGAAACCTGAGCAAAGAGCTCTTTTACCTTAGGGTGAATGAAAAAGCGGGGGTAGCCAGCTTCCATTTTTTCAACGACTTCAGCCTTGCCGTCTTCGTAGTCGATAATGGATTGGGTGGTTGGTAGGCAAACCGAGCAACCATGGAGTGTGTCAGGGATCACGCGACCGAGATCCTCAACGGTCCACATTGGATCTTTTAATAAATCTCTCACCCAATCATTTTGATTAACGTGGAATTACGCCTGATCTTGCAGACGCTTTAAGACAGAAGCATAACCTTCCATGACACCGCCAAGGTCTTCACGGAAACGGTCTTTATCCATCTTCTCGCCGGTTTCGATATCCCAAAGGCGGCAAGTATCAGGGCTGATTTCGTCAGCCAAAACGATGATGTCAGAACCGTCTGTTGTGCGGCCGAATTCAATTTTGAAATCAACCAGCTTAAGGCCACATTCTTTAAAGAAATCAATCATCACGTCATTGATGACGCGTGCTTTTTGACGAAGTTCCTCACACTCTTCGTAAGTTGCTAAGCCCATTTCGCGAGCGTAGTCATCGTTGATGAGTGGGTCACCATGCTCGTCTGATTTGTAAGAAAACTCAACGATTGGTTGTTTGAAAGGCGTGCCTTCTTTAACGCCAACACGCTTAGAAAAGCTTCCTGCCGCTACGTTACGAACGATGACTTCAACTAATAGAATATCGACTTTTTTAACCAGAAGGTTGATGTCGTCCACATCGGCAACGAGGTGAGTTCCTACGCCTTTGCTCTCAAGCATCTTGTAGATGAGAAGCGTGATGGCCTTGTTTAACTTACCTTTGTCTTCAAACTCACTCTTTTTCTGAGCGTTGAAAGCGGTGGCTTCGTCCTTGAACTCCATTCTGAGAACATCAGAGTCATCAGTAGTAAACAGTTTTTTTGCCTTACCTTCGTAGAGTAATCCCATAAGGTTTAATTGAAAATTAACGCCTCTAAATCAAGTGAAAAACCTAAATTTAGGGCGATATTTTTGAGAAAGAAACGAGAAGCTAACTTTGATTTAGTCTTATTGGCAGATTTCAGTACCGATTCCACTCGGTGTGAAAATCTCCAATAATAGAGAATGAGGCATGCGACCATCAATGAAGTGGACTTTGTCTACGCCGGCTTGCAGTGCTTCTAAGGCACTATTAACCTTTGGCAGCATTCCACCTGCGATGGTTCCATCTTCGATTAAAGAGGCTGCCGCTGATTGATCGATTGAACTGATCAGTGTGGTTGGATCTTCTTTGTCCTTTAACACGCCAGGAACATCAGAAAGGTAGATGAGTTTGCTCGCTTTCAGCTCCTTGGCAATCGCCGCGGCCGCTAAGTCAGCGTTCACATTCATCGGACCTGAGTCATCACAATTTAAGGCAATGGGGGAGATGACGGGAACGGTTTCTTGAGAGATGAGTTCGTTAATTGGAGCTAGATTAACCTCTTCGACTTGCCCCACGCGACCGATGTCGATGAATTCACCAGTGGCCGTTTTTGGTAAATACGGTTTAGCCCTTAGCACTTCGTGGCCTGGGATTCCTTTGGCATGACCTCCGTTGTCATTGATCATGGAAACCAGCGATGGGTTCAATTCGTAGGAAAGCACTTGCTCGACGATTTTGATCAGCTCGGTTGTGGTTCGTCTAAAGCCTTCAACCCACTCGGGTTCAATGCCGGACTCGTTCATGGCTGCAGAAATCGCTTTGCCGCCGCCGTGCACGACGACCGGGTTGATCCCTGCGAGCTCCATGAAGACAATGTCTCGCATGACGTTTTTCACCAATTGAGGATCCTCCATGGCGCTTCCGCCCATTTTAATCAGGAAGGTTTTGCCTCGGTATTGTAAGAGGTACGGCAACGCTTCGATAAGAGTTGCTGATTTTTGAATAGCAGAATCTAAGGGCGTTGACATGGAATGATGAATTAAGAGCGTTCAGAAAGTTTAGGTTCTCTTCGGCGAGAGCGCACAGAGAAGATGGCGGGAATACCCGGTGCTGGGAATTCCTTGCGAAGCTGACGAGCTAGGTACTGCTCGTAGTTATCCGCCATGAGACGTTTATCGTTCACGAATAGAATGAAGGTTGGTACAGGAATAGCGCTGTAGTTCTCGTTTACGGCAACGGCTGCGTAGAAGAGCTTGAGGCGCTTGTGATACTTCTTGCTTGTTGACGGTGGCGTTTTTTCCATAGCCGCCTGTAGCGCTCGGTTGATTTCGCCTGTTGTAGGAACGTTTTGCTTCGCCTTCGTTTCTATCTTCTGGAGCTCATTGAAGATTCGTTGAACCGCTTCGTTATTCATGGCGGAAGTACAGATGAACGGAGCGTAAGAGAGGAAAAAGAGTTCTTCACGAGCATGCTTTTCTAAAGCCTCCAAACGCTTCCAGCGAGGTTGCTTTGGTTCGTAAAGGTCAAATTTATTTAAAACGATCAAACAAGGCTTTTTCTCCTCTTTGATCATGCGAGCAATCTTCCTGTCCATGGCGGTGATGCCCTCCATGCAGTCGATAACCAGCAAACAAATGTCAGAACGTCTAATGGAACGCTCAGAACGCATCGCTGAGAACACCTCAACGGAACTGTCCATTTTGTTGCGCTGTCTCAATCCTGCGGTGTCAATCAGAGTGTGCTTCGTATTGTCTCTGAGGTAAGGAATATCAACGGAATCACGAGTGGTGCCGGCGATGTCAGAGACGATGGTGCGCTCATCTTCTAAAATAGCGTTAATTAAGGATGATTTGCCCACGTTTGGTCGACCAACCAAACTGATGCGAAGACCCGTTCTGTCCTTTTCCTGCTGAACCGACTCGATCTCGCGAGCAAGGGGTGCTAATTCTTTTTCAACTTCGTCTAAGAGATCCTCAAAGCCATGACCATGTTCAGCAGAGATAGGGAGGCCACTGCCAAACCCTAATTTAGCGAATTCTCCAAACATATAGCCCTGCTTTTCGTTATCCGCTTTATTGATTAAAAGCTTGATGGGAACGTTGGTTTTTCGAAGTTTTTTCGCAACGA